>CAZPOZ010000151.1:0-7137 GCA_964588235.1 uncultured Planctomycetales bacterium | reverse complement strand
GGGGAACCACTGCAGGCGCACCCGCGCCGTGGAGGTGAGCGGCGCTCCGAACCCGCTCTCCACGTCGTCGGCGAACAGCAGCAGGGGCCGCTGGCCCGTGCCCGGCTCGGCCGCGGCCAGCGCCGATCCGTCCCAGCGGCCCCGCACGGTGGCCGTGTCCACGTCCACCGTCAGCGGCGCGAGCAGCAGCTGGCCATAGGGGCTCGCCGTGGGCGCCGCCGGCTGGCCCACGAGCCAGGCGCCGCGGACCTGCGCCGGGTCGCCCTTGATCCGGGCCGTGACCGTGCCGAAGACCCGGCCCTCCTCCTCCTGGACGCGCAGCTCGGGTTCCAGCGGCACCGGGCACTCGGCCGGGCAGGAGGACAGGCTCAGCGCCCGGGCGAGCAGGTCGCCCCAGCCCGTGGCCGCGGGGAAGCCCAGCGCCTCGTAGGCCGGCAGGTGGCTGGCGGCGCAGGGCAGGTAGACGGAGATGCCGTGCGTGCCGGCCTCGGCCGGGCTCGTCGTGGCGCAGGGGACCAGGCGCGGAAGCGCCGCCAGCGCGATCCGCGCGCGCTGCGCCACCTCGCCGTCGGTCCCGTCGGCCGCCAGCAGCGCGAGCAGGTTGCCCACGTCGCGCATGCAGCACTGGCCGGTGGTGCCGTCCACCACGCAGGGGCCCGCCTTGCCGCAGGCGAAGCCCCAGGCCGCCGCACCGGCCGTCAGCAGCGCGCGCGCGACCCGGGGGCCGCGGTCGGGGGAGGCGAGCGCCCGGGACAGCTCGTCCAGGACGTGGGCGAAGGGCTCGAAGCCGCGTGCGTAGACCGAGGCGTCGTAGAGCGCGATGCCCCCGCCCACGCGGTCGCGGGCGCAGGCGAAGCCCGTGGCCAGCTCGTGCGTCTCCACGATGCGCTGCCCGAGGGCCGCGGGGCCGATCGCGGCATCCTGCGCGACCGCCTCGAGCACTGCCCCGTAGGAGATCGAGCCGAGCTCGGTGGGCGACTCGGAGGCCACGATCCACGGCGCGACCCCGTGGAGCTCGTGGACCAGCTCCAGGCAGCCCACCGAGCAGCCGACGAACACGGCCAGGTCCACGCCGCCGCGGGCCGAGCCCTGAAGGCCCAGCCGCAGCTCCTCGAAGGTCAGCGCCGACGCGTCCTCCGCGCCCGGGAGGTCGCCGCGGGCCTCGGCCGCGCGACGCGCGGTCTCGTCGGCGCACACGCCCTTGCAGCCGTGCCCGTGGCTGAAGGTCCAAAGCGCCAGGCGCTCGCTCGGAGCCACCCGGGCCACCGCGTCGAGGAAGGTCGTCAGCGTGGCCGGCGAGGCCGTGCTGGGCTCGGTCAGGCCGGGCCAGGCGAGCGCCTCGAGCGAGCCCGGATGCACGCGCACGAGGCGTCCGCCCGGGTCCGCGGGCAGGTCGAGCACGTCGGTGCCCTGGGCCAGCTCGGTGAAGCCGTCGTCGCAGCCGTAGGGCGCCTGATCCACGAAGGCGATCACCTGCACGTGGGGCGAGGCCGCGGCCAGCGCGAAGGCCTCGAGCACGTGCGCCAGGGCGCAGCCGTCGGGCGCGTCCGCCGCCACGTAGAGCGCGAAGGTCCACGGCGTGGCGGCGGTCGTGGGCAGCGGTGGGCGGGGCGTCGGGGGCGTCGGAGGGGCCTCGGTCCCCGCGGGCGCGCCGCAGCACAGGCGTCGAGGGGCGCCGCAGCAGGCCGAGGGCAGCAGCGCGAGCGTTGCGAGGAGCGCCCAGGCGAGGGAGCGGTGCATGCGGACCTCCGGGGCGCAGCCGCGCACGGCGGCGGGCCTGCCCCTTGATGTGCGAGGGCACAGTCTGCTACCGTGGGGCCTGCGCTTGCAAGGGAGGGCTGTCCATGTTGCGTCCCACGACGTCACGACGCGCGCTCCTCGGGGCGTTGACGGGCGTGCTGCTCACGCTTCCGGCGTGCTGCTGCCGGCCCTGCTGCCCGCGGGGGGGCTGGGGGAGCGCTCCCGCAGGCTCCGGGACGCCCGGCACGCCGGCCGCCGTGGTCGTGGTCCCGACGCCGACGCCGATCCCCGGGCCCGGCGACCTGGCCCCCGCCAAGAAGCCCCTCGATCCGCCCTACTTCCAGCGCGTACGCGTGCGCAACGCGCAGCCCCAGCCGACCCCTCCGCCCCTGATCGCCGCCAACGTCGCCGGCTACAGCCGGCCGAACTGCACGGCCACGGCCACCTTCCCGCAGCAGTTCCCGCCGCCGCCGTCCAGCGTCGGCACGAGCTACCCGATCGTGGACCAGCCCCCCCTCGCCGTGGGGGAGCCGCCGCGGATGTGGCCGCCCACGGGGACCCCCGTCACGAGCCTGCCGCAGCAGGTGCGCAGCGTGCAGCTGCAGCTGCACGTGCAGGGCGACGCCAACCCCTGCGCCGTCTGCATCCCGAGCCTGCCCGGCAAGCTGCTCCAGGCCGTGGACGTGGACTACGTCGGCAAGGACGGCTCGGGCGCCAACCAGGTGGCCTACACGCGCACCTGGTACATGGAGTGGGACGACGTCCAGAAGAAGTGGGTCACCGAGACCGACGCCCAGCCGATCGTGGCGACCTGCGTCGAGTAGGCCGGGGGGCCCGCGGCCCCCGGCGTCGGGCGGGGAGGTGCGCGTGAGGCGCTCGTCGCGCTGGTCGTCGCTCGCGCTCGGGGCGCTCCTCGCGTTCGGCGGGCTGCGATCCCCGCCGGCGCGGGCCGAGCCGCCTTCGAGCCCCGAGGCGGCGGCCCGCGCCGCCGTGGCGGCCTTCGACGGCCCCGGGCGGGCGCAGGCGGGGCGGGCGCGCTCCGACCCCCCCGACGGACCCTCGCTGTGGAGCGTGGTGGACGAGCTTCTGGCGCAAGGGCGGGCCGACGTGGCCGGCTGGCTCGCCGGGCGCGCCGCGCCCGTGACGGCCGATGCGCTCAGGGCCTATCTCGCCCGCCAGGGGCAGGGGGCCGACCCGGCCGCCGCGCGGGCGCTGTGGGCCGCGGGCCCGCCTCCCGTCCCGGCCCCGGCACCGACGCGGGCCGCGCTGCTCGAGCAGCTCGCGCTCTGCGACGCCCCGCCGGGCGAGGTGCGCATCCTGGCCGTGCGCCTGGCCTTCCGCGCCGGGCACGCCTGCGGGGGGGCCGGCGACGGGGCGGGCGAGCGCCGCGCGTACGAGGCCGCCGCGCGCGCCGCGGCCCGGCTCGGCGGCTGGGGCGAAGCCGAGCTCGGGGCCGCCCTGGCGCTGGCGGAGCACCTCCTGGCGCGCGGCGACGGCGCGGCCGCGCTCGCGGCGCTCGAGCACGCGCTGCCGCTCGCGCCCGCCTTCGCCGAGCGCCCCGAGGCCGGGCGCCTGCTGCTCGAGCTGGCCGCGCTGCACCTGGAGCGCGGCGACGCGGCCGAGTGCGAGCGGCTCGTGCGCTCCGTCCTCGAGCAGCGCCCGGTGGGCGTGGACCCGCGGCTGCTGGCCCTGGCCGTGTCCAACCTCGGGCTCGTGGAGCTGCGGCGGGGCCACTTGGCGGGCGCCCTCGCCCGGCACCGCGAGGCGCAGGCCCTGCTCCCCGAGCGGGGCGCCGACGCCCACGCGCTCGAGCTGCGGCTGAGGATCGCCGGCGTCCACGAGCAGACCGGGGCGCTGGAGGCCGCCATCACCGGGCTGGACGAGGTTGCGACCGGCTTCCGGTCCCTGCCGGTCCCCGACGTCGAGGGCGAGGCCCTGGCCCAGGGGAACCGGGCGCGCGCGCTGCTGCTGGCCGGGCGTCCTGCCGAGGCGCGCCAGGCGCTCGCGCGCGCGCGGGCGCTCAGCGCGGAGCTGGGCCTGGCGCCGAACGTCGCCCAGGCCGACGTGCTGTGCGGCTGGATCGACGCCTCGAGCGACGTCGAGCCCGGGACCGTGGAGGCCGTCGAGCGCGTCCTCGCCGCGCCCGACGTGCAGGCCGGGCCCACCCTCCGCGCGCAGGCGCTCGAGGCGCTCGCCCGCCTGCACCTCAGGCAGGCCGCGCCCGCCGAGGCGGTCCGCCGTCTGCGCGAGGCCGCCGCCCTGCTGCCCGACCTGCCGGCAGGCGACACCCTGCGGGTGGACCTGCCCGGCTCCCTGGGGGTCGCGTTGGCGCGCGCCGGGCAGCCCGTGCCGGCGCTCGAGGCCTTCGACCGCTACGTGGAGGGCGCCGCCGGCTCGGTGGACGGCCTGGAGCTGGGCACCCGCACCACCTTCCGCGGGCTCGTGGCGCGGGAGATCCTCGAGGCCGCGGTGGCCGCGGCGCTCGCGGCGCGGGACCTGCCCCGCCTGTGGCGCTACCTCGAGGCCGGGCGCGGGCTGAGGCTGCTGGCGGCCCTGGGCGGACGCAGCGCGCTGGGCGAGGCGCTCCTGCCCGAGGCCCTCTACCGCGAGCTCAGCGCCGCGCAGGACGGCGAGCTCGGGGCGCGCCGCGCCCTGGCGCTGGCCAAGGAGCGTCTGGGCGAGTTCGACCCCGGCCTGGTCCCGCTCCGGGAGCGGCACGACCGCGCCCGCGCCGAGCGCGCGGCCGCCGCGGCGCGCGTGGACGAGGCCCGGCGCTTCCAGGGCCGCGACGAGCTGGGCCCGGCCGCCGACCTCCAGCCCCTCGAGGCCGTGCGGCGCCGCCTGCCCCCCGCGACCGTGCTGCTGAGCCTCACGCCGCTCGCGGGCGACGACGTGCTCGTGGGCCTCCTTTCCGCGACGGGGTTCGAGGCGCGCGTGGCGCCGCTCGGGGCCGCGCTGGGCGGCCGGGCCCGCGACCTGCGCGCGCGGGCCACGGCGGCCGCCTCCGCCGCCGGGACGCCTCCGGGGGCAGCGGCCGCCGCGGCCGCGGGAGAGGCCCTGGCCGACCTGAGGGCCGCCGCGGCCCGCCTGGCCCTGTGGCCCGCGGGCACGCGGCGCGTGCTCGTGGTGCCCGAGGGGCCGCTGGCCTACGTGCCGTACGCGGCGCTCTGGCCCGACCTCGACGTCGCCCTGCTCACCTCCGGCACCCTCTACCACCGACTGGCCGGCGAGGCGCGCCGGGCGGGCACGCAGGTGCTGGCGCTGGGCGATCCCGACTACTCCGGCAAGCGCCTGGGGACGCAGCTCGCCGCCCTGGCCAGCCTGGCCCCCGGGCCGACGCGCTGGGGCCGGGCGCGCCTGGACCCGCTGCCGCACACCCGCGCCGAGGCCCTGGCGGCCGCCGGCCCCGCGGGCGTGAGCCTGCTCGGCCCGGGAGCGACGGCGCCCGCGCTCCTCGAGGCGCTGCGGGCCCACCCGGGGCGCCGCTGGCGCAGCCTGCACTTCGCCTGCCACGGCCTGATCCACCCCGAACAGCCCACCCTCTCCGGCCTGGCGCTCACGGACGGCCTGCTCACGCCGCACGAGATCCTGCCGCTGCGGCTCTCCACCGACCTCGTCGTGCTCTCGGCCTGTGAGACGGGCACGGACGCCCTCGTGCCCGGGGAGGGCATCTCGGGGCTCGTGCGCGCCTTCCTCCACGCCGGCGCGCCGCGCGTGATCGCCAGCCTGTGGCAGGTGCCCGACGCGCCGACGCGGGCGCTGATGGAGCGCTTCTACGCGCTGCTCGGGGACCCGGCGCTGAGCGTGGCCGAGGCGCTGCGCCGCGCCCAGGAGCACGTGCGCACCGCCGGCGACGGACGCTGGGCGGGGCCCGAGAACTGGGCCGCCTGGACCCTGTGGGGCGTGCCGTGACGGCGGGGGGGCTCCCCCGCCGTCACTTGCCGATGCGGGTGAGCGCGGCGGCGGCGGCGGACTTGGCGCCCCCGTGCCAGTCGTCGGCCGCCTGGGCCTGAAGCGCGGGGATCGCGTCGCGCACCTTGAGCCGGCCGCAGGCCTCCGCCGCCCAGACGCGCATGCCGTGGTAGCGGTCGCCGAGCAGCGCGACCAGGCGCGCGTGCACGTCGCGGTCGTCGGGCGACAGCGCGATCAGCACGTCCAACGCCGTGCGGCGCAGCTTGTGCGTGCCTCCCTTGCCCCAGCGGTAGGGGAGGAACGCGATGGCGTGCTCCACGCCGCGGCGGTCGCCCAGCGCGGCCATCCCCTCCAGCGCCGCGGCGCGCAGCACGTCGCCGTGCGACTCCACCTCCAGCAGGGGGCGCAGCGCCTCGTAGGCGCCTTCCGCGTGCACCCGGCCCAGGCTGCGCGCGGCCGCGGCGCGCGCGTAGTCGTTGGCATCGCCGGCCGCGGCGGCCCGGAGCGTGGCGGCCACCAGGCCGCGGGGGCCTTGGCCCAGGCCCTCGAGCGCCGTCTCGCGCACCCGGGCGTCGGCGTCGGCGGCCGCGGGCAGCAGCGCCTGCGTGGCCTGCGCGCCCGCGTCCCCGCCCTGCAGGCGGCCCAGGGCCCGGGCCGCCTCCTCGCGCACGGCGTAGGAGGCGTCGCGGGCCACCGCCTGGGCCAGCTCGGGGACGGCGCGGGGGCCGAAGGCCTCCAGCGCCTGGATCGCGTCCAGGCGCGCGGTGACGTCGCCGTCCCGGGCCAGCATCTCGGCCCAGGCCGAGAGCGGCTGCTCCACGCGGACGCTGGCCAGCAGGTCGCCGCCCACGCCCACGCGCAGGTAGGGGACGGGCGCCGGCACCTGGAACTCCTGGCGCTCCTGGGTGATCCACCAGCGCTCGACCCGGCCGGCGGGCCCGGCCCGCGCCGGCACCGTGAGCCGGAAGAGCCCCTGCTGGCCCTTGCGGGCCTGCGTCTGGCGCACGACCACGCGGCCCGTGCCGTCCTCGTAGGCCACCTCCAGCGTGGGGTAGCCCGCGCCGTAGACCCACTGGTCCCAGAACCACTTGAGGTCGCGCCCGGCGGCCCGCTCCATCGCGTGGCGCAGGTCCTCCGACGTGACCGCGCAGTCGCGGCGGCCGGCCACGTAGCCCTTCACGCCCGCCCAGAAGGCCTCGTCGCCCAGCTCGCGCCGGAGCATGTGCAGGATCGCCGCCCCGCGATCGTACTGCTTGCCGCCGTGCAGCTCCACGGGGATGTCGCCGCGCGGCTCCTTCGTGAGCTCGAGCGCCGACGCGTCGGGGGTCCCCGCCCGGTAGCCGTCGTTCTGTTCGCGCCGGCGCAGGAGCAGCGTCTCCTCCCCGAAGCGCTTCTCGAACCACACGTCGGTCATGTAGGTGGCGAAGCCCTCGTTGAGCCAGATGTGGTCCCAGGTGCGGCAGGTGAGCAGGTCGCCGAACCACA
>CAZPOZ010000150.1:0-7209 GCA_964588235.1 uncultured Planctomycetales bacterium | reverse complement strand
GGCTTCACCGACGGGCTGCTGCGCCTCTCGGTCGGCCTCGAGGACGTCGAGGACCTGCTGGCCGACCTCGAGCACGCCATGGAGGTCGCCTTCGGCTGACGGACGCGCCGCCCCGCGCGGCGGGCCGCGCCCGGCTCAGATCGTCGGGGGCCGCAGCCGTCTCGACTGCCGGTAGAAGTCGCGCGGCGTGTCCCAGACGACGCGCTCGATGCGCTCGTCGCTCCAGCCGCGGCGGCGCAGCTCGAGGATCACGCGCGGCACCGAGAGCGGGTCGCTGATGCCCCAGTCGGCGCTGCTGTTGACCATCACGCGCTCGGGCCCGTAGGCCTCCAGCACGTTGGCCGCCCGCTCGGGGCTGAGCTTGGTCAACGGGTAGACGGTGAGCCCGGCCCAGCAGCCGTACTCGCGCACGAGGTCCATCGTCTCCTCGGTGTTGTGGTCGTAGAGCACGAGGTCGGGGGAGACGCCCATCTCGCGCAGCAGGGCCAGGTTGCGCTCGGTCCCGCGGCGCTTCTCGCGGTGACAGGAGTGGATCAGCAGCGGCAGGCGGTGCCGCAGCGCCAGCTCCACCTGGTCGCGCATCACCCGTTCCTCGGCGGCGGTGACGTCGTCGTAGCCGATCTCGCCCACGGCCACGCAGCGGGGGTGGGCCAGGAAGGGCTCCATCGCCTGGACGGCCTCGCGCGCCAGCCCCTCGTCGTTGGCCTCGCGCGGGTTCACGCTGATCGTGTGGTACTGGTCGATCGTCACGGCCTGCGCCCGCTGCCACTCGTAGTCGCGGATCGAGGACCAGTAGTCCACGAAGGTGCCCACCTGCGTGCGCGGCTGGCCGAGCCAGAAGGAGGGCTCGACGATCGCGCGCACCCCCGAGAGCGCCAGGCGCTCGTAGTCGTCGGTCGTGCGGGCCACCATGTGGATGTGAGGCTCGAAGATGCGCATGCGGCTCCGCGCGGCGGGGGGAGGAGGATCCGGGCCGCGCCCTTATAGGGGGAAACCGCGGCGCCTCCCGGTCGGTTCACCGGGCGGGGGCGGCCCCCTCACTCGTCCAGCAGGTCGGAGAGCGCCGCGTCCCAGTCGGTGATCTCCCCCGGGGCCACGGGCGGCATGGCCCGGAAGCGGGCGTACTCGTCCAGGTCGCGGCAGTCCCCCAGCGGGAGCGGCGCGCGGGGACGGGGCGCCGCGCCCGGGCGGCGCTGCTCGGCCGTGCCCACCGCCGCGGCCCGCGCGGGGGCCCCCGCCGGCGCGGCGTTCAGCCCTGCGAGGTCGTAGCCCTCCAGGGCCACGGCCGCCGAGGCGCTCGCCTCAAATCTAGACCGATCGGTCTCTCTTGCCTGGGCCAAGGCGCTGCGGGCGCGGAAGAGGTCGTGGCAGCGCAGGTAGGCGCGGGAGAGCAGCAGGAGGGCCGGGAAGGAGCCCGGGCGCGCCTTCAGGGCCAGCTGCAGGGCGCCGATGGCTTCCAGGACCTGGCCGCGCTCCAGCGCCCGCCGGCCCCGGCGCGTGAGCGCACCCGCCCTCAGGCGGAGCAGCCAAGCGGCCAAGGCGCGACGCAACCAGCGCATGGAGGCGACCCAGGGGACGCCCCCCCCGGGGACGGCGCCCTCAGCGCGGGCCGCCGTCCGGTCGATAGGGGTCGCGTCCGGAACCCTGGCCAGTGTACGGCCGGCGGCGACGGGCCGCAATGCACCGAGGCTCGCGCAGACCCTGCGCAGGCACGGCGCGCAGGGAGTCCCGCCGTGACGATCAAGGGCACGCTGGAGACCTTCAACCTCCGCGAGCTGCTCCAGATGCTCTCCTTCAACCAGAAGGCGGGCACGCTGGTCCTGGAGACCGAGCGGGGGCCTCGCACCGTCCACGTGGACGACGGCCGGATCGGCTTCGTGGGCGGCGACCGCCACGCCTCGGCGGCCGTGGCGCGGGTGCTGCGCCGCCGCCACCTGCTCCCCGAGGACCGTCTGGAGCGCGCCGAGCAGCTGCAGCAGCGCACGGGGCGCTTCCTGGGCGAGGTGATCGCCGAGCTGGGCGCCATGGACCCCGAGCGCTTCGGCCAGGCCTACGAGGAGGCGGTCACCGAGAGCCTGTTCGACCTGCAGCTGAGCAAGATCCAGCGCTTCGAGTTCGTCGAGGGGCGCGCCCTGGCCCCCGACGGGCAGCCCGGGCCCCCGCTCGAGCCCCGGCTCGTCACCGACGGCCTGCTGCTCGAGCTCACGCGCCGCATCGACCAGTGGGGCGTGCTGTGCGAGACGGTGCCCTCCCTGCAGGAGGTCTTCGAGGGCACGGGCGTCGAGGTGGACCTGCGCGGCCACGACGAGCTGGACGGCGCGCTCGCCGAGCGCGTGATCCCCCGCATCGACGGCTTCCACACCCTCGACCAGGTCGCCGAGCGCAGCGACGCCGACCGCTTCACCGTGCTGCAGGTGGCCGTGGCCCTGCTCCAGGGCGGGGCCATCCGCCCGGTGCCCAGCGAGGACCTCGTCGGCCGCGCGGAAGACCTGCTGGCGCGCGGCGCGGCGGCCGCGGCCCTGCCGCTGCTGCGCCGGGCGCTGGAGCGCGGCGACGCGCCCCCCGGCGCGCGGGTGCGCCTGGCCGACGCGCTGGAGGCCTCGGGCGACCCCATCGCGGCCGCCGCCGAGCTGGACACCTTCGCGGCCCTGGCCGACGAGGGCCAGGCGGTGGAGGTCTTCGACGCCCTCAAGCGCGCGCTCGCGCTGCGCGACGACGACCCCGTCACGGCCGCGCGCCTGTGCGACCACTACCTGCGCCACCGCCCCTGGCTGCGCAGCCGGCGCTCCGACGCGCTCACGGCCCTGCGCACCCTCGTCCAGGGCTCCAGCGCCGCCGGGCGGCCGCTGGACGCCGCGCAGCGCCTGGCCTGCTTCCTGCAGAACAACGACGCTCCCAGCGAGGAGCTGCTCGTCCTGGCCGACCTGTACGCCTCGGGCGGGGAGCGCGTCGAGGCCGCCTCGGCCCTGGTGCGCCGCGCCGAGGACCTGCTGGCGATGCACCGCGTGCCCCAGGCGCGCGACCTGCTGCGTCGCGCCCTCGAGCACGACGCCTCGCGCGCCGACGCCCGCCGCCGGCTCAACGAGCTGGAGGGCGAGGCGCGCCGACGCCGGCACCGCAAGCGCGTGGCCAGCCTGCTGATCCTGCTGGCGCTGCTGGCCCTGGGGACCGGCGGGGCCTGGTGGCTCAGCACGCGGCAGGCCACGCAGGCGCTGCGGCACTCGCGCGAGGCCGCCGAGGCCGCGCTGCGGGAGGCCGAGGAGCGCGTGGCGGGCCTGGTGGCCGCCTTCCGCGCCTCGGCCCGCGAGGCGGAGGCCGCGGCCGACCTGCCCGAGGGCCTGCCCGGCGCGGCCAAGGCGCTGGTCGGCGACGCGCGCGCGCTGGCCGAGCAGCTGCGCGTGCCGCTCGGGGCCTACGCGGCCGAGCTGAGCGGCACCGGGCGCAACGAGGCGAACGAGGCCCTGCTGCGCGGCCTGGACCAGCGGCGCAACGCGCTGCTCGGCAAGGCGCAGCAGGCCGTGGCCGAGGTGCGCCGGCGGGCCGAGACGCTGCTCCAGGAGGCCGAGGAGACGAACCGTCGGGGCGAGTTCGACGCGGCGGAGAAGCTGCTGCGCTCGGCCCGGAACCTGGGCTACGAGGATCCGACGGTGCGCGAGCGGGCGCTGGTGCTGCTGCGCATCGCCGGCGCCTACCGCGCGGACTGCGACCGGGCCCTGGCCGAGGTCGGCGCCCTGCGCGCGCAGGGGGACGTGGCCGGCGCGGCCCGCCGGGCCTTCGCCGCCCTGGTGGAGCTGCGCGACAGCGACCTCACGCGCAGGCTGAGGATCCCCGTGGAGCTGGCCTCCGCTCCCGCGGGCGCCGAGGTGCTGCTCGCCGGCCGCCCCACCGGGCTGCGCACGCCCTGCCTGCTCGAGTACAGCCCCTTCGAGGACACCACGGTCGTGCTGCGCCTGCGGGGGCGCACCAGCTCGGTGACGCGCCTGCCCGACTTCGCCGCCATCCAGCAGCGCGCGCCCGAGCTGGGGAGCTGGGAGCCGCGCGTGAGCGCCGACCTGCCCGAGGGGCCCCGCTGGCGCCTGGAGGGGGGTCAGGAGGGACGCCTGGTGGCCCTGTGGGCCTCGGGCGAGGTGCCCATCGTGCTCATGCAGGACGGGCTCACCACGCGCTCGGTCGAGGTGCGCAGCGGCCTCCTGGGCGCCGGGCTCAAGGCCAAGCTGCCCAACCCCATGCGCCTGGGCGGCTCGACGCCCGCCGGCTACGACTGGCGCATCCTGGGTCATCGCACCCTGCTGGTGAAGACCCCCCACGGCGAGTCCTGGGAGGTGCAGTGCGCCGGGCGGCTCGAGCGCCGGCCCCTGCTGGTGGACTCGGTCTTCGTGATCGTGGACGAGGCCGGCACGCTGTACGCGTTCCAGGCCGCCACGGGCACCGAGCTCTGGCGCCGGGGGCTGGGCGCGCCGCCGAGCCAGGCCCCCTACGCGAGCAGCCTGGGGG
Organism: uncultured Planctomycetales bacterium; assembly: GCA_964588235.1. Taxonomy (GTDB): domain Bacteria; phylum Planctomycetota; class PLA2; order PLA2; family JAEUHO01; genus CAZPOZ01. The sequence continues at coordinate 2,715 of CAZPOZ010000150.1, read as the reverse complement.
TGCTGACCGCCACGCTCTCGGGCAGCGCGACCGCCTTCGACCCCCGCACCGGCGCCACGCGCAACCTGGCTCCGGCCGGCCGCGGGCTGACCCTCGCCCTGCCCTCCGGCAACGGCGTCGTGCTCGTCGGCGTGGGCGCCGAGGGCCTGCGGCGCATGGGCGCCGACGGCACGGTGACCGTGCTGGGCGAGGCGCAGCCCGCGCCCGAGCGCGAGCCCTACGTCGGAGCCGAGGGCGTGGCCTGGATCTCCCGCTCGGGGGTCTGGTGGCTGCCCACCGGCGCCGGCCGGGCGACGGCCGTCCCGGCGTTGGGCACGGCGGTGGAGCGCCTCGCGGGCGCCCCCGACGCGCTGTACGCCGCCGGGGCCGACGGCGTGCTGCGCGCCGCCGACCCCCGCAGCCCCGAGAAGGCGCTGTGGGCGACCCCGCTGGGCGGCCCTTCGGCCTCGGCGCCGGTCGTGGCCGGCGACGCCGTGTTCATCCTCGTGGACGGCGCCCTCGTGGCCGTCGAGCGCTGAGGACGCGCGGCTTCACTCCCGGCCCCCGGCCGGTCGATAGGCCCTGTGCACCCCGCCCGACCGGCGGACCTGGGAGCTGACGCTTGGGACTTCTGGACCTCTTCGGCGGCCGCTCCCTGGACTCCTGGGTGGCCCGCGCCCGGCAGAAGCTGGCCTCGGGCGACTTCGACGTCGCCCAGCGCCTGGTGGAGCAGGGCCTGGAGCGCTTCCCCGGGGCCGAGGCGCTGCGCGAGACGCACCTGACGATCCGCCGGGCCCAGGCGCGGGCCGGCGTGCAGAGCCTGAAGGACCAGATCGCGCGCCACGACGACCCCCTGGCCCACGAGCAGCTGATCGCGCTCTACCAGGAGGTGGACATGCCGGCCGAGGCGCGCCGCGCCGCGCTGGCCTACGCCCAGGCGCACCCCGACCGCGACACGCCCCACCTGCTGGTGGGCGAGATCCTGCTGCAGGCCTTCTCGGAGGACTTCCAGGCCCGCGACGCGCACGGGGCGCACGAGCATCTCCAGCGCGCGGCCCGCCTGAACGCCGAGGCCCTCAAGCCCCGGCTGCTGCTCGCCGAGCTGTACTTCTGCAGCGGCGCCGACCGCTCGCTGTCGATCGTGGCCGAGGCGCTGGCGCGCCTGGCGCCCGAGGACGACGTGATCGCCCCGGTGCTCGAGGCCAGCCGGGCCGTGGCGCGCCCGGAGGCCCGCGAGGATCTCGACGCGCTCGTCGCGCGCGTCGAGGTCCAGGGCGGCCTGGTCCGCGAGCCCACCGCCTGGCCGCTGCGCACGCGCCGCAACCGCGACGCGCGGCTGAAGGACGAGCGCCTGCTGGCCGCCGCGCGGCGGCTCGCCGAGCGCGCCGACGCCGAGGAGGTGGCCGTGGTGCGCCGCAGCGGCGTGCTCGTGGCGCACGCCAGCGCGGACGGCCCGGCGACCGAGCCCGACGGCGAGAGCGTGCCCGAGCGGGGGCTGCCGGGCGTGGCCGCGGCGGTGGCCCGCACGATGGTGCGCCAGGTGCGCGAGTTCGACCTCGGCGCCTTCCGCCGCTGCACGATCGCCGGCCCCTTCGGCCAGGTCGTCGTGGGCGAGGTGGCCGGCGTGATGGCGGCCGGCCGCGCGCGGGCGGGCATCGAGCCCCACCGGCTCTGGGAGCGCCTGACGCTGGCGCTCGACGGGAGCAAGCGATGAAGGACGTCCTCCACAGCCTGATCGAGACGATCGCCGCGCGCGGCGCGCTGGTCGTGGCCCCCGACGGCATGCTGATCGCCTCCGAGGTGCGCGAGGGCGTGGATCTGGACCGCCTGGCCGCGCTGGGAGCCGCGATCCTGACCGGCATCGGCGCCCGGCTGAAGGCCGCGGGCCTCGCCTCCTTCACCCAGGTGGAGGTGGCGGCCGAAGAGGGGAAGGTGATCCTCCTCGAGGCCGGCCCCACCTACCTGCTCGTCCTCCTGGGCGCGCGGCTCGAGCTTGGGCCGGGCAGCCTGGAGATCCGCAGCGCCGCCCACCGGATCGGGCGCGAGGCCACCCTGGCCCTGAGCTGAGACCACCGACGGAACCACGAAGGGAGACCGCCATGGTGCAGATCAACTTCGCGCAGAAGGAGATCCAGTGCAAGATCGTCTACTACGGGCCGGGGATGTCCGGGAAGACGACGAACCTCGAGGTGGTCCACGCCAAGGTGCCCGACCAGGCGCGCGGCGAGCTGACCTCGATCGCCACGACCGGTGAGCGCACGCTGTACTTCGACTACATGCCGCTGGACCTGGGCCAGATCGCCGGCATCAAGACGAAGTTCCAGCTCTACACGGTGCCCGGGCAGATCTACTACAAGTCCACGCGCCGCCTCGTGCTCCAGGGCGTGGACGGCATCGTCTTCGTGGCCGACTCCAGCGCCGCCAAGCTGAAGGAGAACCAGGAGTCGCTGGCCGACCTCGAGGAGAACCTGCGCGAGATGGGCAAGTCGCTCAAGGACGTGCCGATCCTGATCCAGTACAACAAGCGCGACATGCCCGACGCGATGTCGGTGGCCGACCTGCAGCGCGAGGTCAACGTCCACGGGTTCCCCTTCGTCGAGGCCATCGCCAAGACGGGCGAAGGCGTCTTCCCCACGCTCAAGGAGCTGTCCTCGCGCGTGCTGGACGCCGTGAACAAGGGCGTGCGCCCGCTCATGTCAGCAGCGGGGTGGCCTTCCGGGCGCTGCTGCTGCGCGA
>CAZPOZ010000149.1:0-7234 GCA_964588235.1 uncultured Planctomycetales bacterium | reverse complement strand
CGGCTGCCTCGTCCACCCCACGGATCGTGGCCACGACGTTGGCGCCCGTGCGGCGCTGGATGCCCACGGAGATGCCCGGCGTGCCGTTGATGGAGACGAAGTCGGTGGTCTCCCGCGTGGCGTCCACCACGTCGGCCACGTCGCCCAGGTGCACGTGCCCGCCGTCGGGATCCTCGCGCACGACCAGCCGTCCGAGGCCCTCGGCCTCTCCGGCCCGCCCCAGGGTGCGCACGACCAGCTGGCGCTCGGGGGTCTCGACGGTCCCGCCGCGCACGTTCACGTTGCCCCGGCGCAGCGCGGCGCCCAGCTGGGCGAAGGTCACGCGCCTACCGAGCATGCGCTCGGGATCGACGCGCACCTGGATCTCGCGTTCCGCGCCCCCCGCCACGAACAGGCCCGAGACCCCCTTGACGCGCTCGATCCGCGGCTGGATCTCGTCGTCGAGCAGGCGGCGCACGCGCGCCGGCTCGTAGGGGCTCTTGAGCGCGATCCACATCACGGCGTTCGGGCCCGGCTCGGCCGTGATCTCGACCTGGGGCTCGTCGGCCTCCTCCGGCAGCGAGGGGACGCGCGTGAGCTTGTTCATCACGTCCACGACCGCGGCCTGCAGGTCGGTGCCGTAGGGGAACTCGAGCACGATCTCGCTCTGGCCGTCCGACGAGGTGGAGGTCATCTCCTCCAGCCCCTCGACGCGCTGGAGCACGTCCTCGAGCTCGCGGGTGACCTGCTCCTCGACCTCCACCGCGCCCGCGCCGCGGAAGCCCGTGCGCACGGTGATGCGCGGCACGTCCACGGTGGGCTTGAGCTGCACGGGGATGCGCTGGATCGAGAGCACGCTGAACAGCACCGTCACCAGCACGGCCACCGCCACCGTGTAGGGCCGCGAGACGACCGCGCCCCCGGCGCCCGCGGCGCTCACGGCCGGCCCCCGGCCGGAGGCGGCGCGGCCGGCCCCCCGGCGGACGGCCGCTCGAGCAGCAGGGCCCCCTCCACCGCCCGGTCGGCGCCCACGAGCACGATCGGGTCGCCGGCCTCGAGCGGGGGCCCGAGCAGCGCGACGGCGGTGCGCCCCTCGTGCTCGCCCAGGACCCGGACGGGCACCAGCGTCGCCACCCAGATCTTGGGGGGCGGCCCGCCCCCGGGCGGCCCGCCGGGCCCGGCCCCGGGCCCCGAGGGACCCGCGCCGGGGCCCGCGCCGGCCGGCGGCGGGGGCGGTGCCTGCGCCTTCACCAGCAGGTGCCCCTCGAGCGTGCGCCGCAGCGCGTCGGAGGGCACGAGCAGGGCCTGGCGCAGCGCCGCCAGCTCGACGGTGGCGCGCACGAAGGTCCCGGGCGCCAGCACGCGGGCGTCGTCCGTCCCGGGCGCCAGGTGGATCAGGGCCCGCAGGGCGCCGCTGCGCTCGTCGGCGGCCCGCACCTGGGCGGAGAGCTCGGTGGTCAGGCTCCAGCCCAGGTGCTCGTCCACGGACAGCACGGCGCGCGGGCGGTCGGCCATGCGGGCGGCGTGCCGCGCGGGCACCTCGAGGTCCACCTCGCGGTGGCGCAGGTCGATCAGCTCCAGCACCGCCTGGCCGGGGTTGACGGCGTCGCCCGGCGCGAGCAGCCGTCGCACGACCTGGCCCGCGAAGGGCGCCCGCAGGGCCGTGCGGTCCTTCTCGCGCTGGGCGACGGCCACCTCCGCCTCCCGCTGCGCCACGCGCGCGCGCTGCACGGCGATCTCCTCCGCACGCGTGCCGGCCTCCGCCAGCCGCAGGGCCGCGACGGCCGCCTCGCGGCGCGCCACGGCCGCGTTGCGCTGCGAGACCATCGACTCGTAGGACGACGACGAGACCAGCTTCTCGGCCTGCATGGCCCGCAGGCGCTCGGCCTCGCCCGTGGTCCACTCGACGTCGGCCTCGGCGGCGCGCAGCTGCGCCTGGAAGCGCCCGAGCTCCTCCGGGCGCGTGCCCGCCAGCAGCAGGTCGAGCTGGCGCTGCTCGAGCGCCACGCCCGCGCGGGCCAGCGCGAGCCGCACCTCGCGGTCGGCGTCCACGAGCCGGGCCAGCGGCAGCCCCTCGTCCACCTCGTCGCCCTCGCGCACGGCGATCTCGGCGATCAGCCCCGCCACGTCGAAGCCCAGGCGCGCGCGGCGGAGCGAGCGCACGGTGCCCATGAGGCGGGCCTGGGGCACCAGGTCGGCCCGCTCGACGCGGGCCAGGGTGCAGGGGATGACCGAGGGCGGCCGGCCCTGCGCGGCGGCCGGGGGCGCCTTGCGGTTCCAGACGCGCTCGCCCACGAGGGCCAGCGCCCCGACGCCGGCCAGCAGCGCCACGGGCCCGATCCAACCACGGCTCATGCGTGCTCCTCCCGGGGGGCGCGACGGCCGCGCGGCCGCTCCAGCCCCTGCCAGACGGCCTGCGCGGCCGAGACCAGCAGGCTGCGCGTGAGGCGCAGCTCGCCGAGCCGCGCGAACTTCGACGCCGCCATCAGCGGTCCGGCGAACAGCGCCCGCAGCGCCGCGTCGGGCAGGTCGCGGTAGACCCCCGCGCGCCGGCCGGCCCGGAAGTGCCCTTCGAGCAGGCGCCGGGCCGGGGCCCAGGCGGCGCGGGTGGCCGGGGTGAGGTAGGGCGCGTGGTGGTGCAGGTCGCAGAAGGCCACGGCGCGGGGGTGCTCGAGCACGTACTCGGCGAACACGTCCCAGGCGGCCTGGAAGCCCTCACGGATGCCGGAGGCCCGCAGGAGCGCCGCGCGCAGCTGGTCGGTGATGCGCCCGCGCAGGTGGGCCAGCAACGCGTTGACGAGCTCTTCCTTGCTGCGGAACCAGACGTAGAGCGTGCCCGTGGCCACGCCGGCGCGGCGCGCCACCTCGGGCACGCTCGTGGCCTCGAACCCCTGCTCCACGAACAGGTCGAGCGCGGCCCGCAGCAGCCCGGCCCGGCGGGGGGCGAGCCCCGCGAACAGGTCGGCGCGGGCGTGCTCGAGGACGGCGGGCGACATGGGGGGCCCAGAATGAACGTTCATTCAGGGGTCGGCAAGCACCGTCCGGGGCGGGACGCCGGTCCCGGGCGGGGCGCCCGGGCGGCGCCGCCCCGGCGCCGGGCGCGCCGCCCCCACCTGCGCCCGGGCCGGACGGGATGGCACGATGTCGAGCCCCCCGCCGGACGGCCGCCATGCGCCTCTACGACGACCTCGCCCCCTGGTGGCCGCTGCTGAGCCGGCCCGAGGACTACGAGGAGGAGGCCGGGCTGCTGGCCGAGGCCCTGCGGCGCGCGGGCGTGCCCGAGGGCGGCGCGCTGCTGGAGCTGGGCGCGGGGGGCGGGAACCTCGCCAGCCGGCTCCGCACGCGCTTCACGCCGACGCTCACGGATCTGTCCTCGCCCATGCTGACGGTCAGCCGCCACCTGAACCCCGCCCTGGAGCACGTGCAGGGCGACATGCGCACGCTGCGCCTGGGCCGCACCTTCGACGCGGTCCTGATCCACGACGCGGTCGCCTACCTGACGACGCAGGCCGACCTGGACGCGGCCTTCCTCACCGCGCGGGCGCACCTGTCCCCCGGGGGCGTGCTGCTGGCCGTCCCCGACGCGGTGCGGGAGACCTGGCGCCCGGCCAGCGGCCACGGGGGTCACGACGAGGACGGGCGCTCGCTGCGCTACCTGGAGTGGTCGTACGACGACGACCCGCGCGACACGGTGATCACCGTGCAGTACGCGCTGCTCCTGCGCGAGCACGGGCGCGAGCCGCAGGTGGTCCACGAGGCCCACCGGCTAGGCCTCTTCCCGCGGGCGACCTGGCTCGCGAGGATCGAAGCCGCCGGCTTCCGGGCCTGGCGCGAGCCCTACCCGCACTCCTCGTTCAGCGACGGGCCGCGCGACCTGTTCCTGGGGCGCGTCGGAGCGCCCTGACGGCGGAGCGGGGGGCCTGGCCTCCCGCCGGGGCGGCTACCCGGCCCAGACGAGCCGACTGCCCTCCGGCCGCGCCCGGCCGCTCGCCACGAGCAGCTCGAGGCCCAGCTGCATGCGCACGACGACGTTGGCCCCCGCACGCTTGAACCCGAGCAGGCGGCCGGCCTCCCGGGCTAGAGCCTCGGCCTCCATGCTCACCTGATCGCGCAGGACGCCGGCCGCGGCGTTGGCCGCCTCCTCGGGCGGGATCTCCTCGGCCGCGCGCTGGCCCCGCCCCGCCTCGCCGGGGAGCCGCACGGCGGCGTAGGCCCGCGGATCCTGCTCGGGGCCCCAGAGGAACTCCGACGACCCCGCCCGGGTGCGCGTGAAGCCCGCCCCCTCCAGCAGGCCCTTCAGACGCTCGACGACGCGCTCCGTCGCGCGCTGGAGGCCGTAGGCCTCGGCCACGCGCCGTACGAGCAGGCCGAGCTCGATCGGCCCCTCGACCGCGACGACCCGTTGCGCCAGCGCGAGCAGGCGCCCGTCGTGCGCCTGCGCGTGGAAGGCCTCCGGCCCCCCGCGGACCCGGCGCAGGACCGCCTCCTGGTACACGCAGGCGCCGGGGATGACGGCGAGCGGCCCGAGGGGCGCGGGCGGAGCCTGCGCGGGGGCCGCCGGAGGGGCCGCCCCCGGGGCGTTCGAGGCGAACCGCGCCGGCTGCGCGGGCCCCGGCGCCTCCCCCCCGGGAGCGCCGTCCGCCGCGCGCGACCGCCGCCGCAGCGACTCGACGCGGGCGAGCACGCGCTCGACCTCCCGATCGGGGTCCTGCCACCAGTCCGTGGACCAGACGCGGTGGAGCGCCCAGCCCAGGCTCTCGAGCACGGACTGTCGCAGCCGGTCGCGGTCGCGCGCGGTCTTGCCGCTGTGGTACATCGCGCCATCGCACTCGATGCCCAGGAGGAAGCGTCCGGGCGCGTCGGGGTCGCGCACCCCGAGGTCCACCCGGTAGCCCGAGCAGCCGACCTGGGGCACGAGCGTCAGGCCCCGGGCCGAGAGCGCACGGTGCACCTGCTCCTCGAAGACCGACTCCCAACCGGCGGCCGGGTCGACGGCCAGCTCGCGCCCCAGGACCTGGGCGCCCCGCTCGGCGTACTCGAGGAAGTGCCTCAGGTGCCGCATGCCCACGGAGCCCGTGCGGGCGAGGTCCAGGTCGTCGGCGCGCAGCGAGGAGAACACGACCACCTGACGCTTGGCGCGCGTGACGGCCACGTTGAGCCGCCGTTCGCCCCCGTCCCGGTTCATCGGCCCGAAGTTCAGGGCGAGCCGGCCCTCCGCGTCCCGTCCGTAGCACAGGGAGAACAGGATCACGTCGCGCTCGTCGCCCTGGACGTTCTCCAGGTTCTTGACGAAGACGGGCTCGGCGACCGCGTCGGTGAAGTGCGGCTCGATCTCGGGGTGCTCCCGGCGCGCCGCGTCGAGCAGGTCCTCGATCAGGGTCTGCTGCGGAAGGCTGAAGGTGACCACGCCGATCGAGCGCCGGCAGCGCTCGGGGTCGCGCAGGCGGCCGACGACCTCCTCCACCACGCGCCGCGCCTCGACCGGGTTGGAGCGCGTCCGACCCCGGTCGTAGACGCCGTCGGCCACGTGCACGAGCGAGACCCCCAGGTCGGCGCCGGCGTCGGCGGCGGCCGGGAAGGTGAGCATGCGACCGTCGTAGTAGTGGTGGTTGCTGAAGGCGATCAGGCCCTCGTGCCGGCTGCGGTAGTGCCAGGCCAGGCGCAGGCTGGGCAGCCGGGCCGCCAGGCACTCGTCCAGGATGCTGTCGGGCTCCTCGACCTCCACGTCCTCCTCCCCGGCCCCCTCCTCCTCCGCGCGCAGGAAGAAGGACGTCGGCGGCAGCTGCTTGGGGTCGCCCACGCAGACCAGCGCCTCGCCCCGTGCGATCGCGCCGATCGCGTCCCAGACCGGGATCTGCGACGCCTCGTCGAACACGACCAGGTCGAAGCGGGGCACCGAGGTCGTCAGGAACTGGGCCACCGAGAGCGGGCTCATCAGCATGCAGGGCTTGAGCCGGCCGATCAGGTGGGGCAGGCTCTCGAAGAGGCGGCGGATGGGCAGGTGCCGCTTCTTCTTCGCCAGCTCCCGGCGCAGGACGCCCATCTCGGACGTGCTGCTGCCCGAGAGGGCGTGCTGCCCGCGGGGGAGGTCGCGCGTCAGCCGGGCCTGCACCACGGCCTGCGACTGCCGCGTGACCTCGAGGTCCAGGTCCCGGAAGCGCCGGATCAGCTCCTCGTGCTGCCGGCCGTCGAACCCGGCCAGCGACGGCTCGGCGGCGACCATGGCCGTCACCCACCAGGCGTAGCAGCCCCGCTCGAAGGCCTCCACGCAGGCGGAGGGCGCGACCGCCCCCCGCTCCAGGCCCTCCACGAGCGGCCCGAGCCCGAGCCCGACGGCCTCCGACCGCAGGCGGCGCCAGGTGCACCAGGCGCGCAGGTCGCGCACGCGCTCCGACCACGACTGCGCCTGCCGCTCCACGCGCTCGAGGTAGCCGCGCTCCTGCGGCCCGCCGAAGGCGAGCCCCTCGTCCAGCGCGAGCAGCCCGCGCGCCCGCTCGCACGCGCCCAGGAACCGCTCCCCGGCCTCGGCCGCGGCGGCCAAGGCCGCGCCGAGCGCCCCGCCCGGGGCCAGCAGGTCGCGGCCCTCGTCCACGACGGTCCCCCAGGCCTCGCCCAGGACCCGCAGGCGCTCGGGGTCGCCGTGCGCCAGACGCGCGCAGGCCGCGCGGAGCGCCGTGGCGTGGCCCAGGGCCGCCTCCAGCGCGTCGAAGTCGCTCTCGGCGCCGCGCCACCGGGCTCCGAAGCTGGCGCCGGCCTCCGCCGAAGCCTCCCCGAGCCCGTCCCGCAGCGCCCGCACCCGTTCGCCGGCCTCCAGGTCCCGCACCAGGGCGGCCAGGGGCGGGAGCCCGCCCACCGCCAGGGGCGCCAGCGTCCGCCGCGGACCGCGGGCGCGCAGCCACGAGAGGGGCCAGAACGAGTCGCGGGCGCGCGCGCACCGGGCGCGCAGCTCCACGAGGTCGAGCGCGAACAGGCCCTCCCCCCAGCGGGCCCGGAGGCCGCCCCGCAGCGCGGACAGCTCGCGGCCGCTGCGGATCCAGCCCTCCAGGCGTGGGCGCAGCGCGTCGAGCCCGGCGTGGGCCACGAGCGCCCGCGGCGCGCCCGCGGCGAGCGGGAGCCGGGCGCAGGCCTCGAGCACGGGGGTGAGATCCGCCGCGCAGAGCTCCGCGGTCGAGAGGCGCAGCGGCGCCTCGAGCGGCCGGAGCGCGGCGCCGAGCCCGCGGGCCGCCTGCCCCAGCTCGCCGAGCGCGCGCCGGGC
>CAZPOZ010000148.1:0-7243 GCA_964588235.1 uncultured Planctomycetales bacterium | reverse complement strand
CCTTCACCGACTCGACCTCCGCGGCCACCTGGCCCTCCTTGAGGGCCTTGCCGGCGTCGGGCAGCTGGACGAACACCAGCTCTCCCAGGTGCTCGACCGCGAAGTCGGTGATCCCCACGGTGGCCACGTCGCCCTGGACGCGCACCCACTCGTGGGACTTCGTGTAGCGGACGTCGGCGGGGCGCGTGGCCATGCGGTGCTCCTCGTTGGGGCTGCGGGGTTCGGGGGGGCTCGGACCGGCCCGGGCGGCGGCCTCAGGCTACTTCGGCCGGGTGTAGAAGGGACCGGGGACCACGGTGAAGGGGTGACGGCGGCCGCGGATGTCGGCTTCGAGCGAGGTGCCCACGGCGCTGGCGTCCGCCTCCACCAGGGCGCGGGCGATCGTCTTGTCCAGCGTGGGGCTCACCCCTCCGCTGGTGACGAAGCCCACCTTGCGCGCCCCCTGGAAGAGCTCCGCGCCCGTGCGCGGGATGCGGCCGCCCTCGGCCGCCAGCGACACGGCCCGGCGGGGGAACCCCGCAGACGCCAGGCGCTGCAGCGCCGGGATGCCCACCGTGCCGCTCTTGCCCAGGTCGACGCCGAAGGCCAGGTCGGCCTCCAGGGGGTGGATCTCGCGGTTGATCTCCTGGCCGTACAGCGGCATGCCGGCCTCGAGCCTGAGCAGGTCGCGCGCCCCCAGCCCGATGGGCATCAGGCCCAGCCGCCGCCCGCTCTCCAGCAGCGCGTCCCACACCCGGCGGGCGTGCTCCTTGGGGAAGAACAGCTCGAAGCCGTCCTCGCCCGTGTACCCGGTGCGGGCCACCAGCGTGGGGATGCCCAGCACGGGCCCGTTGCCGAAGGCGTAGTAGCGGATCGAGGAGAGGTCGATCCCGCACAGGGGCTGGAGCACGTGCTCGCTGGCGCGGCCCTGCAGGGCGATCATGGCCTGCTCGTCGGAGACGTCGCGCACGTCGGCGTCGAAGCCCTCCTCCGAGCAGCGCGCCTCCACCCAGGGGCCGTCCGTCTCGCGCCCGCCGGCGTTGATCACCACGTGGACCACGTCGCGGTCGCGGTAGACGAGCACGTCGTCCACCGGGTAGCCGCGCTCGTCGAGCAGGAAGCCGTACTTCGCCTTGCCCAGGCGCATCTTCCCCAGGTTGGCGCTGAAGACCCGCTCGACCAGGGCCTCGCGGTCCTTGCCCCGGACCTCGAGCCGGCCCATGTGGCAGAGGTCGAACAGCCCGGCCTGGGAGCGGACCCGGCGCGTCTCCTCCAGGATGCCCGCGTACTGCACGGGCATGTTCCAGCCGTGGAAGTCCACCATGCGGGCGCCGGCAGCCACGTGGGCGTCGGTCAGGGGCGTGTTGCGCATCGCGGCTCCGGACGCAGGGACGGGGAACCCTAACACCCCCGGGCCCGCCCCGGGAGCGGAGCGCCGGGCGAGGTCGTCAGCGTCCCAGCCGGGCCACGGAGGCGTGGCCTCCCGAGGCCCAGGCCAGCTCCTCCATGAACTCGCGGTCGGTGCCCTTCTCGCCCACCAGCACCGTGTCCACGAAGAGCCGCCGGAAGCGGTTGGCCCGCACCCACTCGTCCACGAGCCGGGAGGCCCGCTCGTAGCGGCCCCGGCTGGGCACGCCGTCGGAGAGCAGCACCACCGTGTCCACGTCCTCGGCCGCCGCGGCCAGGAGCCCCTCGTAGAAGGCGCCCCAGCCCTTGGCCGGCTGCTGGCCGAGCCAGTCCAGCGTGCGCTTGCGCGAAGCCGGGGTGAGGGGGGCGACCTTGCCCAGGGCGCGGGTCAGGAGGGGCTTGGGGGGGAACGTCGACGGGTAGCGCCAGACCAGCAGGTCCAGGGCGGTGCCCTCGGGCAGCCCCTCGAGCACGCGGCCGAACTCCTGCCGCGTGAGGTCGAGCTTGCTGGGCCCGTCCTCGCGCGAGGCGGCCCGGCTCATGGAGCCCGACAGGTCGAAGAGGAACACCAGGCGCTGCGAGACCAGGGGCAGGTTGAAGAACTGCGTGGTGCGCGTCTCGCCGGGGCCCGCCCCCGGGCCCGCAGCGCCGGGTGCGGCGCGTCGGAGCCGTCCGAAGCGGTCCGGCGCCGGCCGCGGCCCCAGGTCGAAGGCCTCCGACTGGGCCGACCACCAGCGACGCCAGACCTCGGCGTCCTCCGGGTGCTCCATGCCGGTCAGCGTGCGCAACGCCTCGAGGGCCGCGTGGCGCAGACGCCCGGTCTCCACCCCCAGGCGCTCGATCAACCCGGGCACGACGCGGGGGCTCCACAGCCGGAGGGCCGCCTCGATGGCCGCGGCGCGCACGCGCCAGGACGCGTCGCCGAGCAGGGCCGTGAGCAGCGCCTCGCCGTCGCCGGGCAGGGGCAGCAGCGCCGACGCCCGCGGGAGGACCTCGGCCAGGGCGATCTTCGGCTCGGCGGCCTTGTCGGCCAGCCCCCGCGCCACGTCCTCGGGGGAGAGCCGGCCCGCGCGCTCGAGCCCGAGCAGCGCCCCCGCGCGGGCCAGGGGCTCCTTGTGCGCGATCGCTCTGCGCAGGGCCGGCACGGCGCCCTCGCCGGCCGCGCCGGCCACCTCGGCCGCCGCCAGCACCACCCGTCCGTCGGCGTGGGCGAGCAGGGGCAGGAAGGCCTCGGGCACGAGCGCGCCCCCCCGCGCCGAGCCCGCGCCACGGGCCAGCGCGACCAGCACGTCGGGGGCCTCGTCGCGACGGGCGAGCGCGCCCCGCCAGGCGTCGGCCAGCTCGCTGCCGCCGGTCAGGCCCAGGGCGATCGCCGCGCCGCCGCGCGCCGCGGCGCTGCGGGCGCCGAGGCCGGCCTTCGCCAGCCAGGTCTGCGTCTCCGGCGCCCGCGCCCCGCGGAGCATGGTGATCCAGGCGCTGACGGCGTGATCCGCCAGGTGCTCGAAGGGGTCGTCGAACAGGGGCAGCAGGGCGGCAGCCGCCTCGGGCCCGCCCACGCCGCCCAGGCGCCGGATCGCGGCGGCGCGCTGGTCCTGCTCGAAGGGGTCGCTGGCGTGCTTCTGCAGCACCGCGAGCTCGGCCGCCACGACGGCGTCGGCGGCCGCCGCGACCCGCGTCCCGGGCAAGGCCGGGAGGCCGGGCGACAGCAGCAGCGTCCACAGCAGGAGCACGCGGGGGCCAGGGCCGTGCCTCACGCGCTCACTGTACGCGCCCCGTTCTGCGGGGGCCATCCGGGCGAGCCCGCCGGGGGCCGGCGGCCGTGAACTTTGGGAGAAGGGGCCGTCGCGCGGCCGGTAGACTCGCGGCGTGGCGCGGCCGACGGCACGATCGCCCGGGACGCTGGCGGCCGCCGCCCTGGCGGCCCTGCTGGCGCGCGGTCCGCGGGCGCCGAGGGCGGCCTGCGAGGATCCGCTCTCCGACCCGGCGGCTGCGCCCTTCGCCCGGGCCCCCGACCCCTCCACGGCCACGGGGCCCGACGCCGAGCTCTTCCGCGACGCCCTGGAGCTCTCCGCGCGCGGCCGGTGGCGCGAGGCCCGGCGCCGGCTCTGGAGGCTGCTCGACGAGTACCCCGCCTCCCCCTTCGCCGCCGAGGCGGCCGACCGCAGCGGCGACCGCGACGGCGGCAACGCCTTCCTGGGCCTGAGCCCGATGGGCCCGTTGGGACCGTCGGCGCGGCGCATCGACGTGGCGCTGATGGGCGACGGGTACCTCTTCGACCGGCAGGACGTCTACGACAAGCACGCGCAGGCCGAGCTCGACCTGCTGCTGCGCGAGCCCGTCTACGCGGCCTACCGGCCCTACTTCAACTTCTGGCGCTTCAACCTCGCCAGCCGGCACACGGGCGTGGACGAGACGCCCCCGCCCGCGGATCCCGAGGAGGAGGAGCGCCGCGCCCGGCGCCCCGTCCGGCCGCGCGCGGGGCCACGCACCTTCGACACGGCGTTGGACTGCAAGGCGGCCGGCCCCCAGGGCCAGGTGATGGCCAACCCCGGCCGCGTGTTCCACTACCTGGGCTACCTCGACGTCCACGACGGGCTGGCGATCGTCTTCGCGCAGAAGGGCGTGCTCGGCATGGGCGGCGGCGGGATCGCCACGACCGGCCCCCGGGGCGTGGTGGTCCACGAGTTCGGCCACGCCTTCGGCTGGCTGCTGGACGAGTACGCGGTGAACCCCGAGCCGCCCTCGGGCTTCGTCGAGGCCGCCAACGCGACCACCCGGCGCGAGCGCCCCCCCTGGCAGCACTTCCTGGACGCGCGCGTGCCCCGGGTGGGGGTGTTCGAGGGGGGCGCGACCTTCCAGAAGGGCGTGTTCCGCCCCGCGGCGTCCTGCGCGATGAACACGGGTGGAGGCGATCCGTACTGCCCGGTGTGCCGCGAGCAGGTGGTCCGGGTGCTCTACACCTACCTGAGCCCGATCGACGAGGCGTGGCCGGCGGCGCGCGAGCTCGAGCGCGGGCCTCAGGGCTGGCCCGAGCTGCGGGTCGTGCCCCAGGCGCCGGCGAGCCATGCGCTCGAGGTGACCTGGTTCCTGGGGCCCGCGCCCGCGACCACGGCGCCGCCCGAGGCGGACCCGGGGAGCGGACCCGAGGACGACCTGACCCCCGAGGAGCGCCGGCTGCGGCGCCGGCAGGCCGAGCGGGGGGAGCCCCCGCCGGCGGCCCCGGCGCCTCCGCCCGCAGGAGGCGGGGCGGCTCCCGACCCGTTGCCCGACCTCCTGCCGCGCAAGGAGGGCCAGGTGCGGCGCAGCCGGGGCACGGGGCGGGATCCGCCCCCGCCCGGCAGGGCGCTGGGCTCCACGCGCGAGCGCCTCGAAGGGCCCAACCGCTTCGCCTCCCGGCCGACGCTGCCCGACCTGCCGCCGGGCCGGCACCTGCTGACGGCCGTCGTCCGCGATCCCACCCGGATCAGGGGCGAGCGCTTCCCCTGGGTCCTGAAGGACGAGGCGGGCCTGCTCGAGGACCGCGTCGCCTGGGTGCTGGTGGTGCGGTAGCCCGACCCGTTCAGGAACCAGCGGGTTCGCGCGGGCGCGCGGGTTGGGCTGGGTCGGTCGTCGCTATGCTCGTCGGTCGTGAGCCCTCAGGCCCCCGTCGCCGAGCCCGAGACCGCGCAGCAGACCACGTTGGCGCCGCGCTGGAAGGTGCTGCTGCACGACGACCCCGTGACCACCTTCGACTTCGTGATCGGGCTGCTGATCGCCGTGTTCCAGAAGGAGCCCACCGAGGCGGTCCGGCTGACCTACGAGGTGCACGAGACCGGCGTGGCCCTGATCACCGTCACCTCGCGGGAGCGCGCCGAGCTCTACGTGGAGCAGGTCCACTCGCTGGCCCGGCCGCGCGGCTTCCCCCTCACCGCCAGCATCGAGCCCGTCGGGTAGGCCGGGCCCCCGTGGGCAGCCCGGGGTGACGCCCGGCGCGAGGCGCGCGTCAGCGGGAGGAGCAGGGCGAGCAGGGGGGCTGGTTCACGTAGCTGCGGCACTCGCCGCAGGACTCCTGCTCGATCAGCGCGCAGGGCTCGTACCAGTTCCAGTTGTTGCAGCAGGAGGGCTGCCACTTGCGGCAGCACTGCACGTTGGGCTGGCAGCCGCTGCAGTCGCTGCCCTGGGTGGAGCGGCAGCCTGCGCCCAGGACGGCGCCGACGAGGGCCAAGACGGTCAGCGCGGTGCGCATGGACGGAGCCTCCCGGGAGATCGGAGCCGAAGCAAGCCTACCCTCTCCTTGATCGGCAGACGAACCCCCGGGCTTAGAGCGCCCGGCTGCCGGCGAACGTCTCCCTACGGCCGGGCCGCGGGGCGGGGGCAGGGGCGCTCGGGGGTGTAGGGCTCGGGGGGGCAGGGGGCCTTGAGGCAGGGCTCGGGGCAGCCGATCCGCGGCCCGGGCCAGCACTCCGAGCCGCATTCCTGGCCGCAGCAGGCCCAGGGCTGGCTGCGGCAGCCCGGGCCCCAGGCGGCGGTCGTCAGCAGCAGCACCCCCAGGAAGCCGGGCAGCAGGGAGCGGGTCCAGGAGCGGGGGGAGCGAACGGCGAGCATGCGGGGACCCCGTGGAGCGGGCGGCCAGCCTACCTGGGCCGGCGCCCGGCAGCGAGCCGCCACGCACGTCCGTCACCGCAGCGTCTCGAGCAGGCCCGCCGCCTGCCGCTTCACGTCCCCCGCCTCGTCGGGCCAGGTGCCGGCCAGGAGCTCCTCGAGGGGCCCCCGAGCCCGGTCGGGCTCGCCGGCGGCGATCCAGGCCCGGGCCTCCTCCAGCCGGCCCTCGGGTTCCAGGGGGCGCGTCGCCGTGACGCGCCGCCACCACCGGGCGGCCTCGGCCGGACGGCCCTGGGCGGCGCGCGCGCGCGCCAGCAGGCGCGCCCCGTCGGGCTCCAGGGGCCGGGCCTCCACCGCGCCGGTGAGCGCGCGCTCGGCCTCGTCGGCCTCGCCCGCCGCCGCGAAGCGCCGGGCGAGGTCCTCCCAGGCTTCGACGGTCTCGGGGCTCAGGCGGCTGAGCGCGGCCGCCGCTTCCAGCGCCCGCCCGGCCTCGCCCAGCTCGTCGAGCAGGGCCACCCGCAGGCGCGCCGCCTCGACGTCGTCGGGCACGAGCGCCGACAGGGCCTCCAGGTGGCGCAGCGCGTCCGCGGCCTGGCCCCGGTGCCAGCGCACCCGCACCAGCGCGCGCCGGAGGACGGGGACGTCCGTGCCCTCGGCGGCCACCTGCGCCTCGTGCTCGCGCTCGTAGGCCCCCAGGTCGGTCGCGGCCAGCAGCACCTGCTCGAGCAGATCCCCCTCCTCGACGGGCTCGGCCAACGGCCGGTGCGCCGCACCGCGCCCGCCCACCCGCAGCACGGCGGCCTGCTCGACGGCCTCGCGCACGCGGCCCAGGGCCGAGAGCGAGAGCGCCAGGGGGTGGCGCCACTCGCGCACCTCGCGCTCCCGCCCCTCGGCGCTTGCGCGGGCCAAGGCGTCGCCGAGCAGCGCCGCGGCCTGCTCGTGCAGGCCCGCCTCCCCCGCGGCCCGGCCCAGCCCGGCCCACCGGTCGGCGGTCTCGGACCCCTCGGAGCGCTCCGCCCGGACCCGGTGCTGCCCGAGCGCCGCCAGGGCCTGGTCGCGGCGTCCGAGCCCGGCCAGCGCGAGGATCTGCCCCCGCTGGGCGAAGGCGTCGTCCGGGGCCGCCTCCAGGCGGCGCTCGATCCGGGGCAGCGCCTCCTCGAAGCGCTCGTGGTCGAGCAGCAGGGTCGTCAGCGGGTGCTCGCCGGCGGCGTCGCGCGGGCCGCGGCGCGCGGCCGCGGCCAGGAGGTCGGCCGCCCGCTCCCAGCGGCCCAGGTGG
>CAZPOZ010000147.1:0-7297 GCA_964588235.1 uncultured Planctomycetales bacterium | reverse complement strand
GCTCAGCGGCTCGAGCCCCGGCGTGCTGCCGCAGAGCACCGCGCTGCTGGAGGATCGCTCGCCCCGGAGCGGGCGCCTGACCCTCGAGCTCTCGATCCGCGACGGCGAGGTGGAGGCGCGGGTCGGCGACACGGCCTGGCGGGGGGCGCGCGAGCTGCCGACGGGGGGCGTGCGCTTCTCCCTCACCCGGCCTTCCCCGGAGGTGCGCTTCCTGGCCCTGCGCCTGGACCAGGACCTGCACTACGGCAGCGAGGGGGTCTTCGCGGCCGGCGCGGGCGCGTCCAGCCCGCGGGAGGCCCGCCACCCCGTGCCCGAGGACTCGCTCTTCTTCCTGGGCGACAACACCACGAACAGCCGTGACAGCCGCTTCGCCGACATGGGCGACATCAAATTGGACCGATTGGTCGGTCCCGTGGTCTTCCGTCTCTGGCCGCTGGGGCGCATCGGCACGGTGGATTGACGGCCGTGCCACCCCAGGGTCGGCGATGATGTTGTAATCTACAAGCGTATGGCCGCTCGGCCGCCTGCGCCAGGCCGTCCCCCGATTCGTCGCACCGCCCGCGCACGGGCGGGGTTTCAGCCCCTGGAAGCGCCCCCCGCCCATGGCTGACGAAGACCACGAGCTGATGCAGCGCTTCCAGGAAGGAGACGATTCCGCCTTCGAGGTGCTGGTGCACAAGTACCAGGGCTTGGTCCTGTCGCTCGCGCGCCGGTACCTGGGCTCGCGCTACGCGGGCGTGGACGACGTCGCCCAGCAGGTGTTCGTCCGCATCTACCGTGGCCGCCACACCTACGAGCCCCGCGCGCTCGTCAAGACATGGATCTACAGCATCGCCGTGAACGCCTGCCTCAACGAGATCCGCAGCCTGCGCACCGAGAAGCACCGGCGCCAGGCCTCCTTCACCGCCGTGTTCGGCGAGCCCGGCGAGGACGGACCCGGCCCGGAGCTCCGCGACGGGCGCGTCCAGCCCCCCAGCACGCCGCTGGAGGAGGGCGAGGTGGCCGCCCGCGTGCGGGCCGCCGTCGACCGCCTTCCCGAGCAGCAGCGCCTGGCCCTGGTGCTCACCCGCTTCCACCACTGCTCCTACGAGGACGTCGCGGCCTCGATGAAGACCACCGTGCCCGCCGTGAAGTCGCTGCTCACGCGGGCGCGCGACAACCTGAAGAAGTCCCTGAGCGACCTCGTGGAGCTGGGCATGGCCCCGAGCCCGCTGGCCGCCGACGAACCGGACGACGTGCCCTGAGGGGCCGCCGTCGGAGAACCCGCCATGAACCGTCCGCCCCCCGATCCCTCCGCCTCCGGCCGCCCCCCGCCGCCGGTCGGTGACCTGTCCCCCGCCGAGCGGGCCGAGCTGCTCAGCGCCTACCAGGACGGCGAGCTCTCCGACGAGCGCGCCCGCGAGGTGACCACCTGGCTCGAGGCGCACCCCGAGTCGCTCGCCGAGGCGGAGCGCCAGCGCCGCCTGTGGGACCTGCTCGGACGCTACGCCGACGAGCCCGTGCCCGAGGGCTTCGCCCGGCGCGTGCTGGCCGCCGTGGGCCTCTCGGCCCGCAGGGGAGCGCGCGGCGCTGCCGAGGGCCCCGCCTCCGGGGGTCACGTCTCGTGGGCCCGCCCCTGGCGGCTGGCGGCCGCCGCCGCGCTGCTCCTCGGGGTCGGCGCGACGGCGCTGCTGCTGTCGCGGCCCGCGGCCCTCCCCCCGGGTGCGGGCGTCGAGCTCGCCACGCTCGAGGCGCTCGATCCCGACTTCGTCCAGCACGCCGACCTCGGCGCGCTGCTCTCGCTCTCCGACGCCCAGTTCGAGGCCCTGCTCGTGGCCGATCCCGCCGCGCTGGCCAGCGACAGCCTCGGAGGGTGAGCCCATGCGCGCTGCCCACGCCCCGCTGCGCCTGCCCCGGCCGGACGCCACGCGCGCCCTGGGGCGGGGGTACGCGCGGCGCGCGGGCGCGGCGGCGGGGGCGCTGCTGCTCGCGGCGCTGCTCGCGCTGCCGTTCCTCGGAGGCGGGCTCGCGCGCGCGGACGATGCGCCCCCGGCCGCTCCGTCCCCGCTCGGCCGGCTGCGCCCCGAGGAGCGGGCGGTGCTCGAGCGCAAGATCCCCGGCCTGTCCGAGCTGCCGCTCGAGAAGCAGGAGCAGATCGTGCGCAACGTCGAGCGCCTGCGGTCGCTCGACCCGCAGGCCCTGGAGCGCGTGAAGCAGCGCCTGCGCGAGGCCGACCAGGCGGGCCTGAGGGGCGAGCGGCTCGACGAGCGCGTGCGCGACTGGGCCGGCCTGAAGGACAAGCAGGGCCCGGCGCTGCTGCGCGGGCAGGGCATCCACGCCGTGGGGCAGCTGGCCTGGCGCCGCCTGCCGCCGGAGATGCGCGCCGACCCCGCGGTGGCGCGCGTGGGCGAGCGGGTCTTCTCGACCGTCTTCCACGGGCTGTTCTGGGGGCAGGCCTGGCGCAGCCTGCCGGCCGAGGAGGCGCTGAGCTTCGAGCCGCCCGCCGGCGCGCCCGAGGGCGAGCGCGCCCGCTGGCTCGAGCTGCGCGAGCGGGCCCGCGGCAACCCCCAGCTGCTCGGCCGCCTGCAAGAGGAGCTGCTGCGGCGCCGGGCGCTCGAGGCCGCGCGCGCCGTGCTGGGCCCTCCCCCGGGCGGCGAGGGGCACGGCCCGGCTCCGGCGCCGGGCTCGGCGGCCGGTCCGGGCGGCGAGCGACTGCTCGCGCTGGGCGAGCGGCTGCGGGAGCTCGCGCCCAAGGCCTTCGACGACGCCCTGGCGCAGCTGGTGGCCCAGTGGCGCGAGAAGGGCGGCGAGCGCTGGGCGCAGGGCCTGCTCGAGAAGGTCCGTCCCCCCGAGCCTGCGCCCGAGATGCTCCGGCAGGTCGAGACGGTGCGCTTCGTGTTGGCCCTGGAGGAGTTCGCCGCGCGCCACGGGCCGCTGGCCGCCGCGGCCGACACCCTGCTGCGCGCGGCGCTGGTGGACGACCTGCGCATGCCGGCCGACGAGTTCGAGCGCCTGCCCCCCCGCGGCGACGCGGCCGCGCAGGCGCGGCGCCGGGAGGCCCTGCTGCTGTGGGCCCAGCGCGGCGGGCTGCCCCCCGAGGTCCTGCGCTGGGCGCTGTTCAAGGCCTGGACGCCGGGCGAGCGGATGGGGGGCGCGTTCCCGGGGCGGGGGCAACGGCCGGTCCCCCCGGGGGGCCGCCGCGGTCCGGGCGTCCCGCCGGGTCGCGAGGGCGAGGCGCCGCCCCCCAAGGACGGCGAGCGTCGCGAGCCGCGCTGACGCGGAAGGAGCGCGGCCCGGCTCGGCGCTCCGGGCACCCGCGGCTCGCTGATCCCCGGCGCGTTACCCTCGACGTCCATGGCGAACCTCGCCGCGCTCCAGACCCTCCCCCGCTTCGGCGAGGTGGCCGCCAACCTCGACGACCTGCAGGCGCGGGCCGCCGGGCTCGAGGCCGACCTGCTCGTGCTCCCCGAGCTGTGCTCCACGGGCTACGCCTTCCGCGACCGCGCCGAGGCCCGCTCCCTGTCCGAACCCTTCCCCGACGGGCCCACCGTGCGCGCGATCGCCGCGCTCAGCGCGGCGACCGGGGGCGTGGTCGTGGGCGGGTTCGTGGAGCGGGACGGCTCCGCGCTGTTCAACGCCGCAGCCGTCGCCGCCGCAGGGGAGCCGCTGCTCTCCTACCGCAAGGTGCACCTGTTCGGGTTCGAGCGGGAGGTCTTCGATCCCGGCCCCGGGCCCTTCCCGGTGATCGAGCACGGGGGGCTGCGCGTCGGCGTGCTGATCTGCTTCGACTGGCGCTTCCCCGAAGCCGCTCGCACGCTGGCGCTGGCCGGCGCCGACGTGCTCGCGCACCCGAGCAACCTGGTCCTGCCCCACGCCCAGGCGGCCATGGTCACGCGCTGCCTGGAGAACGTGGTCTTCGCCGTGACCGCCAACCGCGTGGGCTCCGAGGCACGCCCGCCGCGGCCGACGCTCACCTTCACCGGCGCCAGCGTGATCGTGGCCCCCGGCGGAGAGACCCTGGCCCGCGGCCCGGTGGGCGAGCCCGCCCTGCTCACCGCCGCCTGCGACCCCGCGCGGGCCCGCAACAAGGCGTTATCGTCCGGCAACGACGTCTTCCGTGAGCGGCGACCCGAGACCTACCGCCTCTGACTGCGGGGAGGGCCGCGGCGGCCCTGGGGAGAGCGTGCGCGTAACCCGCGTTCCCACAGAGGGTTGCGGACTTGAGGTTTTTTTCGATCGACGCGGTTGCCACCCCGGAAGGCTGGGCTAGGGTTCGGGTGTCGCAAGGAGGTGCTTGCCCTCCAAGGCGGCGCTCCGGACCCTGTGAGGCCGGAGGCTCTTTCCCCTCCGACGTGGATGAACGGGCAAACCCCGCGCAAGCGGGCGACGCAAAGCTACAGGGTCCGGCCGGAGACGGCCGGGCAGCCAGCTGCCAAGCCACGTGACGATGGTCCGCGTTCCCTCCTGCCGGGGGGACCGCTCCCGACCGGCGCTCACGTGCATCCAGACGTGGGGCGCGACGTGGTGGTGCCGGGCCTGCAGGGCCCGGCCGTGAGACGGGAGCGAGCCATGAAGAAGATCCGGGACGCGGACCATCGTCATCTGTGGGATGCGTACACGCGCAAGCGCACGCCCGAGGTGAAGCGACAGATCACAGAGGCGTACTTCCCGCTGGTGAAGTACCTGGCGGAGCGGCTGGTCTCCACCCTGCCCGCGAGCGTGGACGTGGACGACCTCGTGAGCATGGGCACCTTCGGCCTGATCGAGGCGATCGACCGCTTCGACCCCTCGCGCGGCATCCAGTACAAGACCTACTGCACCAGCCGCATCCGTGGCGCGATCCTGGACAGCCTGCGCACGAACGACTGGGTGCCGCGGCTGGTCCGGCTGCGCACGAACCTGGTGGACAAGACGCTGCGCCGCCTCTACGGCACGCTCGGCCGCGAGCCCACCGTGCCCGAGCTGGCCGAGGCGCTGGGGCTCTCGGTCGAGGCCTACGAGGCCCTGCGGCGCGAGGCCACGCCCACGGCCGTGCTCTCGCTGACCGACGAGAACGGCGAGGATCCCGAGGGGGCGGGCAACCGCATGATCGACCTGATCGGGGACGAGAAGGGCGACGATCCGCGGGCCGAGCAGCACCGCCGCGACGTGCGCGAGCTCCTGTTCCGCAACCTCTCCGAGAAGGAGCAGATCGTCATCCGCTAC
Organism: uncultured Planctomycetales bacterium; assembly: GCA_964588235.1. Classification (GTDB taxonomy): domain Bacteria; phylum Planctomycetota; class PLA2; order PLA2; family JAEUHO01; genus CAZPOZ01. The sequence continues at coordinate 2,113 of CAZPOZ010000147.1, read as the reverse complement.
TACTACTACGAGGGGCTCTCGATGCGGGAGATCGCGGGCATGCTCCGGCTCACGGAGAGCCGCGTGTGCCAGATCCACAGCAAGGTGATCCGCCGCCTGCGCGAGCAGCACGCGGCGCGGGCCGCCGAGCTGGCGCTGATCTAGACGGCTGGCTCCCCGCCCGCTCGAGCAGCGGGCGAAGTCGCTGCCCCCGTCCGGGGGGGCGCCGCGGGCCCAGGGGGGGACGCGGCGCCCGCTCCGCCGCCGCCCGGCCTGGGCGCTGGCGAACGGAGCCCGGCGAGGCGGGGGAGGGGGCCGTCCAGGCCCGGCGGGCTACCGGGCGATGTACTGGCCGCCGTTCTGGGCCGCCAGGGCCTGGAGCAGGGGCGCGTTGTGCCCCTCGCCCACGCCGATCGTGTGCAGCGTGATCTTGCGCGTGGCGTTGAGCTTCTTGACCTCCTTGAGGACCAGGTCGGGCTCGAAGAACTTGCCCCGGTTGGGCGCCCCGTCGGTCATCAGGAAGATCGTGTCGGCGCCCTTCTTCAGGTTCTTGGCGTCGCTCGTGGCGCTGATCACGTTGAAGGCCTGCTCGATCGCGTCGTAGATGTTCGTCTGGTCGGTGGGGACGACCTTCTCCTCGATCCACTTCACGGCGTCCTCCTTGTTGCCCTTGGACGCCTCCACCATCTTGCCCGGCTTGTAGACCTCGACGTCGGTCGAGAAGAGGACGATGTTGAAGGTGGCCTCGCCGCGCTCGTCGCCCTCCTTCGAGGTCGTCGCCAGGATGGCCTTCTTGAGCTCCTCGCGCGCGATGTCGATGCGCCGCTTGGCCGCCGGGTCGGAGTTCTCCTTGCCCGGATCCTTGGCGTCGGCGCGCATCGAGCCCGACACGTCCACGACGTAGATGATGTGCTTGCTGTTCGTGGTGATGCCGTAGAACGACGACGAGCCCTGGTGCGTCTCGATCAGCACGTCCTGGGGGTCGTCCTCGAGCGGCAGGCCGTTGCCCTCGCGCTCGCTCATCTTCTTCACGAAGTCCGGCCCGTTGGCCTTCCACCACGACTCCCAGGCCTCGACCGTGGCCGGCACGCTCTCCTGGACGATGCGCGCCATGCCCACGAAGAAGTTGCGCTGGAGCACGCCCTCCTCCTTCTTCGCCCGCTCGAGCAGCGCCTCCATCACCTTGCCCACCACGGCCCCGTTGCGGTAGAACGACAGGCCGGTGATCGCCGAGGCGCGCACCTGCCAGCGGGCGTCCTCCAGGTACTTGATCAGGATGTCGGCCCCGCGCTCGGAGTTCTGGCGGCCCAGCGACTCCAGCGCCACCTGCGCGACCTCGGTCGAGGTGTCCTTGGCCATCGTCTCGAGCCAGCCCGTGACCTTCTCGCCCTTGGCGTAGCCGAAGGCGCGGATGAAGATCAGGCGGCGGTCGGGCTTGGCGGCGGCGGCGCCGGAGGTGGCCTTGTTGGAGGCCTTCTCGAACTCCTCGCCCTCCAGGCTGTTGAGCACCCGGGCCACGCCCCGCAGCACGCCCTCGGTGAGGCCTTCCTCCTCGAGCACCGTGGCGAACATCTTGTCGTTCTGCTCCTTCACGTCGTACATCTTCCCCTTGCGGCCCTCGGCGCCGAGCCAGTCGGCCTCCTCCTGGTCCACCGTGACCTTGTCCTCGCCGCGCTCCCGCGCGCGCTTGAACTTCTCGGCCACGCGGGCGTCCAGCTTCTTCGTCTTCTCCTGCCAGGCGTTCTCGGCGGCCTGCCACTCCTTGCGCAGCTTCTGGGCGTAGCGGTCCTGGTCGTCCATCACCCCGAGCAGCAGGTCCACGGCGCGCCCGTCGTGGGAGCGCGCCAGCGTGTTCACCGCCGTGCGGCGCTGCTTGAGGCTCACGCCGGCCTTGGCCTTGAACTGCTCGCCGAAGGTCTTGGCGATGTTGGCCCAGTCGTCGTTGGCCGCGCCCACCGGCGCCGGGCGAAGGAGGCTCAGGCCGCCGAGGGCGGCGGCGAGCAGCGCGAGGGGGAACCAGGGGCGACGGATCACGGACGCTCTCCTTCGGCGGCCCGGGGCCGCCTCAACGGGTCGCAGCCCGGGACGCACGCGAAGCCCACGGAGAGGTCGATCGCCGTCCTCTACTTCGAGA
>CAZPOZ010000146.1:0-7306 GCA_964588235.1 uncultured Planctomycetales bacterium | reverse complement strand
CACGAGCCCGAGGAAGGGCCGCGAGCGCCCCCGGCCCAGCGCGTCGCCCGTTCCCGCCTCGAGCCCGCGGCTCGCGGAGCTAGGCGGCGGTGGCGCCGCCCCGGGGGGCCCCGTAGGCGCGACCGAGCAGGTACACGACGGTGCCCACGAGCAGCACGGCGGCCTCGAGGCCGTAGAAGGCCATCAGCCCCGTCATCAGGCCCCCGGTGAAGCCGTAGGAGTGCAGCCCGATGCCCAGCAGGTTCACCCCCCACCAGGAGAAGGCCACGATCAGGCCCTGACCGATCGTGGCCAGGGCCACGCCGAAGGGCCGGAGCAGCCCGCCCAGGCGGGCGTGCAGGATCGCCAGCTGGGACAGGCAGATCATCAGCGCGCCGTTCTCCTTCGGGTCCCAGCCCCAGAACCGGCCCCAGGACTCGTTGGCCCAGATGCCGCCCAGGATCGTGCCGACCACCGAGAACAGCAGCGCGAAGCCCAGCATGCCGTAGGTGAGGCGGCTCAGGAGCGCGTAGAAGCCGGGATCGTCGCGCTTGACCCCCAGCGCGCGCCCGAGCACGTGCACGTGCGCCACCAGCGAGGCCACCAGGCCCCCCGTGTAGCCGATGCTGATCGTGGTCACGTGCGTGGCCAGCCAGAAGTTCGTGTCGAGCACCGCCACGAGCGGCTGCATCGTGTCGCGCCCTTCCAGCGCCTCGAAGCTGTTGGCGATGAACAGCCCCAGGCCGCCGAAGACGGCCGAGAGCGAGAGCCCGATGCCCCGCCGGTGGATGGCCTCCTCCACGAGGCAGGCCGCCACGCCCACCCAGGTGATGAACAGCGTGGTGTCGTACAGGTTGAGGACCGGCGGGCGCTCGCGCAGCACGCAGCGCATGACGATACCGGTCAGGTGCAGCGCCGAGGCCGCCAGCAGCACGGCCCAGGCCCCGCCCCGCACCCAGCGCCGGGGCCAGGCCCAGGAGGCCGCCACGATCAGGAAGGCCAGCAGGTACAGGCCCAGCGAGCGGTAGAAGGGGTCGAGCCGGCTCAGGCGCACCTCGAGCGGCACCTTGTCGTACTCGCCCCGGCGCGTGGCCAGCGCCACGCTCTCGTCGAGCAGCGCGCGGATCTCGGCCGCCGAGGCGCCGGCCTCGCCCGCCGCCCGGGCGAAGGACGCCAGCCGCAGCACGAGCGAGACGTGGGCCTCGGGCACCTGCCCGCCCTGCACGCTCTCGTAGAGCACCGCCCCCGGGGAGAGCCACTCGGGTGAGGCGGCGGTCGTGCCCTCGGGCGGGATCAGCGCCAGGACGTGCGCGGCCGAGAGGGCGGCCTGCACGGCGTCGAACAGGCCCATCACCCCGGCCGCCTCGCTGCCCGGGGCGGGGGCGGCGTCGGCCGCCCCGTGCGGGGCGTCGCCCACGACGGCCCGGAGGTCGCCGGCCCGCTCCAGCACGTCCAGCGGGCTCACGTGCGTGCGGCCCGGCCAGAGCGCGGCCACCTTCGGGCCCGGGGGCACCGGCAGGTGGGGCCGGGCGAAGTCCAGGTAGCGCGTCAGCGCGTCGAACAGCTCGAGCTCGGCCGAGAGCTCGAGCACGCCGTTCTCGACGGGCGTGCGGTCCTTCGACTTGGCCTCCGGCCGGGCCCGCATGATCGCGCGCGCCTGGTCGCGCAGCGGCCCCCGCGCCGCGGCCAGCTCGTCGAAGGACCAGCGGTCGCTCTTGCGCCGGTCTTCGCGACGGAACCCGACGGCCTCGAGCACCTCGTCGTTGTCGATCTTGAAGCAGCGGTAGGTCCGCGCGCGCTCGGGCCGCGCGAGCACGTCGAGCAGCCAGGTCATCGCGTCCAGCGTGCGGCCGTCGCCGTCGGTGCAGGAGCGCTTGTGGTTCAGGCGCAGCAGCGTGAAGCCCGCGTAGGTGTCCAGCGGCATCACGCGGCCGCCGGTCTGGAGCGGGATCGTGCGCGCGGGCTCGAGCACCTCGTCGGGCCAGCCCGGCGAGCCCGAGCCGCCGGCCGCGCGCGCGGCCGCCACGCCGCCGACCCCGAGCGCGGCCGCCAGCACCAGGCCCCTCACGGACAGCCTCGCCAGCGGCCGTCCCCCGGCGCCGGCCCCCGAGAGCAGGCCCGGGAGGGTGCGTGCGCGGCTCATGCGGCCTCCTTCGCCGCGGCGCGCCGGCGCGCCGCCTCGGCTTCCAGGTGCGCCACAAGGCGCGACACGTAGTGCCAGAGCAGCCCGAGGGCGATCACCGCCCACGACCAGACCGGCGCCCGGTCGGCGGGGTTGCGCACGACCGCGAAGGTGCTCGTCCAGCCCTGCCCGTCCTCCGTGCGCCCGAAGCCCGACTGGTAGAAGGTGTAGCCGCGGTGGCGCAGGGGCTCGTTCATCGTGACGTGGGCCTTCTGGGCCGCGCCGTCCTCGAGCTTGGTCACGAACGAGGAGTAGCGCTTGGGCATGTCCACGCCCGGGTGGTCCTCCTTCTCGAAGCGGTCCAGCTGGATGCGGAAGGGGAGGGTCCACGAGCGGCGCCGCAGCGCGGCCTCGAAGCGGCGGCCGGCGACCTCGAAGGTCCAGGGGTGCTCGCGGCGGGAGCCGCCCCAGAGCAGGGCCTGCTGCGTGGGCTGGCCCACCCCGCCCGTGCCGATCCGCAGCGTGACCGCAGGCAGGTTCGCCCCGGCCTCCTGCGGGTCGGGGTCGATCACCTGCGGGGAGAAGCCGCCCACGCCCCCGCCGCCCACGGCCTGCGGGCGCGCGTTGCGCACCCACTCCGACAGGCGCGCCTCGAAGGGCAGGCCGGGGGCCTTGACCCGCAGCGTCGAACCGCCCTCCAGCGCGTGGAGCCGCGCGTCGGGCACCAGCCACTCCGTGGCGCCCCCGTCGGGCTTGCGCTCCCGCAGCACCAGCTCCCACTCGTAGTAGCTCTGGAAGGCGTCGCCGCTGGCGCCCGTGGCCAGGGTCAGCTGGCCCTTGTCGCTGGCCAGCGCCTCCACCAGGCTGCCGGCCAGCAGCAGCAGGATGCCCACGTGCGTCACCAGGATGCCGGCCGTGCGCCAGCCCTTGCGCAGGCGGATCAGGCCGCCGACCACCAGGTTCACGGCCAGCAGGGAGAGGCAGGTGGCGGCCCCCGGCAGGGGGATCGAGAGCGGGCCGACGTCCTCGACCACCAGGAACGACTCGAAGTAGCGCTTCTGGACGTCGAACAGGCTCGTGTCGGCCTGGGCGAAGGTGCCCAGGGCGGTCAGCAGCAGCAGGGAGAGGAGCAGCGTCACGGCCAGCCCGAACGAGCCGACCACGTGGAGCGCGCGCGTCACGAGGCGGGTCAGGGCCGGGCGCGGTCCGCCCCGGCCCGCCAGGGCGCGGCCGGCGGACAGGACGGCGGCGGGCTCACTCACGGAGGGACCCGCAGAACTCCCGGAAGCGCTGCTCCTCACGTCGCACCTCCTCGGCCGGACCGACCATCTTGACGAACACGGCGTCGCGGGCCCGGGGCAGGATGAGCCCGAGCAGCCGGGCCCCGGGGATGGCCTTGCCCGACATGCCGCCGGAGAAGCGGCCCTCGGCGACCACCAGCACGCCCTCCACGTCCAGCGCGCGCAGGCGCGGCAGGCCCTCGAGCTCCGCGTCGGTGACGGGGGGCAGGCCCATCTCGCCGCGCCAGCGGTCCACGTTGGAGCGAACGCCGCCCACGCTGCCGCTGAACTGCGAGACGTAGACCTCCGAGCCGGGCGCGCCCTCGGGCACGAAGGTGGCCAGGCGCATCGTGCGGGGGCCCTGATCCTTCCAGCCCGCCGGCGCCGTCCAGGCGAAGGGCGGCTCCGAGGTGGGCGGAGGCGGCACGCCGGCGCCCGCGGCCGGCGCGGCCCCGGCCCCGGGGGGACGGGTGGCGCTGGCCATGCGCAGCGAGTCGGCCAGGGCCAGGAAGCGCGGGGTCTGCTCGGCGACCAGCGCCGCCGGGCCCACGAGCTTGAGGAAGGCCGTGGCCATGGGCAGCTCGGCCATCAGGCCCAGCAGCGCGTAGCCCTCGTCCTTGCGCGTGCCGCTCATGCCCCCGTAGGTCCCGGCCAGCTCGACGCGCAGGGCCTCCTGCCCGAGCAGCCGGCCCTTGGGCAGGGCGGCGAGCGCCTCGGCGGTGGTCTCCTCGAGCCCGAGCTGGCGCCGCCAGCGGTTCAGGTTGGCCAAGAGGCCCCCGGCCCGCCCCTGGTACACGGCGAAGGTGCACTCCCCCCCGGGCGTGCCCGGCACCGTCCAGCCCAGCTCGCGCAGCTCGGCCGGCGGCAGCGGCGTCCAGCCCTCGGGCGTCTCGTGCTCCCAGCGGCGCGCCGCCGGCCCCGCCTCGGCGGGGTCGGCGTCGTGCAGGAAGCGCAGGCGCTGCGCGTCGGTCAGGCCGGGGGGCGGGGGGGGCGGAGGCTGGGCCACCTGCCGCACGTCTTCCACCTCGTAGGTGGTCTCGGTCGGGCCGCAGGCCGCCAGGCCCGGCAGGCAGGCACCGAGGAGAGCCGCGGCCCACGGGCGGGTCACCCCTCGGGGCAGCGCACGGGGCCGCGCAGGGGGCCGCGCGGGGGGCGCACGGTGCGCTTCGAGGGAGCGGGCAGGGCGCAGAGGCTGGAGCGGGGCCATCGTCCGGGTCGGTTCCTGGGGCGGCAGGCGGTGACGAGGGAAGGCCTCGGGGCGGCGAAGCGGCCTGCCGAAGCAACGGGATTGTAGGCCTCCGCATGCCCCGTGCCGCCCGCAACCCGAGGCGGCCCGGGCCCCGCCCGGCGGGCCTCCACGGAGTGGACGAAGCCGGCGCTCCACGGGGTCGGGCGGGTCGGGCTGCGGCTCGGCCTCGGGGCGGGCGCGGACCCTCCGGGGGCGCGCGGCGGATGCCGGGCGGTGCGTCCGGGAAACCGGGGCAGCGGGGGCCTGGGGCGCAGCCCGCGGTCGCCGCGTGGGATTCCCCACGCGCGTCCGTGGGGCCCGGCGCCCCCACCGTCAGGCGCCGGGGGGCGCCGGAGCGTCCTCCCGCGGCGGGCCCTTCAGGGGCAGGCGCAGGATGAAGTCGCTGCCCTTGCCCACCTCGGTCTCGAAGGTGAGGGAGCCGCCGTGCTCCTCGGCGATGCGCCGCGCGGTGGGCAGCCCCAGGCCGCTGCCCCCCTTCTTGCGGCTGAAGTAGACCTGCCAGATGCGCTCGCGCCAGGCCGGGGGGATGCCCGGGCCGGTGTCGATCACGTCGATGCGCGCCGCCTCGCCTTCCAGGCGCGAGCGCACGATCAGCTGGCGCAGGGGCGGGGGGCCGCCGGGTGGGGGCGGCTCCCCCTCCATCGCCTGGAGGGCGTTGAGCATCAGGTTGAGCAGGGCCTGCTTGACCAGGCGCTCGTCCAGGGCCACCAGCGGCAGGCTGCGGTCGGGGAAGAACGAGACCTCCACGCCGGCCCGGGCGCACTCGGGCGCGAGGAAGGAGGTGCTCTCCTCGAGCACGCGGTTGACGTCGGCCTGGGCGAGGTCCAGGCGCCGGATGCCGGCATAGCGCAGGAAGTCGTCCAGGATCGAGGAGAGCCGGGCCACCTCGTCGCCCAGCGAGCGCAGGCGGCGGGCGGTGCGCCGGGCGCGGTCGTCGCCCTCGCCCCCGGGCCAGTCCTCCTCGAGCAGCTGCAGCGTCAGGCGCATGGCCGAGAGCGGGTTGCGGATCTCGTGCGCGAGGCCGGCGGCCACGGCGCCCAGGAAGGCCAAGCCCTGCGGCGTGGGCTGATCGGGGTTGCGCGCGTCGTCGGCCATGGGGAGGCGGGGCCGATCTTCCGCCGGCGGGCCTCCCGGGGGGAGGGGAATCCGGCGGGCCTGGCGGCGCCCGAGGGCCCCCGCCGGGGATCCCGTTGGTAGGGTGGACCCATGCCCACGGAAGTGCTGCGCGTGCTGGACAAGGTCGCCCCGGCCGCCGACCTGGCGCGGGCGGGACGGCTGCTGCGCGAGGGCGGGCTCGTGGCCTTCCCCACGGAGACGGTCTACGGCATCGCGGTCTCGGCCGAGCGGCCGGAGGCCGTCGAGCGCCTCTACCGCCTGAAGGGCCGCGACCGCGGCAAGCCGATGACCGTCATGCTCGCCGACACGGAGCCGCTGTTCGCGCGCTGCCCCGAGGTGCCGCGCAAGGCCCGCGCGCTGATGAAGCGCTTCTGGCCCGGCCCGCTCACCCTGGTGCTCGCCGACGCGCAGGGCCGCCTGGTGGGATTCCGCCTGCCGGCGAGCCCGCTGGCCCGCGGCCTCGTGCGGGAGGCCGGCGTGCCCCTGCTCGTGCCCAGCGCCAACCTCTCGGGCCGCCCGGAGGCGCGCACGGCCGAGGAGGTGCTCGCGCAGATCCCCGAGGGGCTCGACCTGGTCATCGACGGCGGCCGCGCGGAAGGCGGCGTGGCCAGCAGCGTCGTGCAGGTGACGGGGGAGGAGGTCGAGGTGCTGCGCGAGGGGGCCATCCCCGAGTCGCGGCTGCTGGCCCCCGACCAGGTGACGCTGCTCTACGTCTGCACGGGCAACACCGACCGCAGCCCGCTGATGGCGGCCCTCGTGCGCCACCGGCTGGCGCAGGCCCTGAGCTGCCCGGCCGCGGCCCTGCCGGCCCGCGGCTACTCGATCGAGAGCGCCGGCGTCTCGGCCCACGAGGGCCGGCGCGCGTCGGTCAACGCCCGGCGCATCGCGCGCGAGTGGGAGGGGGGCCCGCTCGAGCTGGAGGGGCACGTCTCCCACAAGCTCACGGCCGAGCAGGTGGAGCGGGCCACGCGCATCTACTGCATGGAGCGCGGGCACCGGGAGCAGATCCTGGCGTTCTTCCCCCACCGGGAGCGCGACGTGGCGCTGCTCGACCCGGAGGGGCGCGACGTGCCCGACCCCGACGGCCAGGGGCTGGCCGAGTTCCGGCGGCTGGCGCGGCGCCTGGACGCCGTCGCCGCCCTGCACGTGGGAGCCCTCCAGCCATGCGCCTCGTGATCGGCAGCGACCACGCCGCGGTGGCCGAGCGGCTGGCGCTGCTCGAGCACCTGCGGGCGGCGGGCCACGAGGTGGACGACCTGGGATGCGCGCCCGGCACGACCGCCGACTACCCCGACGTGGCGCACGCGGTCGCCCGGCGGGTGGCGCAGGGGGGCGCCGAGCGCGGGCTCCTGCTGTGCGGGACGGGGCTCGGCGTGTGCATCGCGGCCAACAAGGTGGCGGGCATCCGCGCGGCGACGCTGACCGACGAGTTCACCGCCGAGATGGCCCGGCGGCACAACGACGCCAACGTGGCCTGCTTCGGGGCGCGGCTGCTCTCGGCGGCCGCGATCCTGCGGCTGGCCGACCGGTTCCTCGCCACGCCCTTCGACGGCGGACGGC
>CAZPOZ010000145.1:0-7349 GCA_964588235.1 uncultured Planctomycetales bacterium | reverse complement strand
CCTGGCCGCGCACTACCCCGGCTGGAGCCGGGCGCGCGCCGACGGGCTCGATCGCGCGCTCGACGTGCCCACCCGCGTGCCCTTCCGGCACCTCTCGCGTGGCCAGGGCATGAAGGCCCTGCTGGCCGCCGCCCTGGCCCCCGACCCCGAGGTGCTGCTGCTCGACGAGCCCTTCGCCGGGCTCGACCCCCTGGTGCGCGAGGAGGTGCTGCGGCAGGTGATCGCCGCCGTGGGCGACCGCCCGCGCACCGTGCTGTGCGTGACCCACGACCTGGACGTGGCCGCGCGCATCGCCGACCGGGTGGCGCTCATGGCCGGCGGGCGCGTCACGAAGGAGGGGCCCGCCTCCGCGTTCACCGCCGCCTGCGAGGAGGCGCCCACGCCGGCCTCGCTGCGCGACGCGCTCGCCACGGCGCACGCCGTGGCCCTGGAGGTCTGACGTGGGACGCGCGCTCACCTGCCTGTGGAAGGAGTGGCGCGACCAGCGCGGGATCGCGCTGGCCGTGCTGGGGGCCCTGCCGGCGCTCGTGCTCGGCGCCGCCTGGGCGTTCGGCGGCAAGGTCGCGCCGCCGGCCTTCGCGGCGCTCGCCGTGCTCGCCGCGCCGCTCGCCCAGGCCCTGTTCCTGGTCGCGGTGGCCAGCGAGCTGTTCGGGGCCGAGCGCCGCCGCGGCACGCTGGCCCTGCTGCAGCGGCTGCCCGGCGGGGTCGTCCGCGCGCTCGGGGCCAAGCTGCTCGCCTACCTGCTCGGCAGCGCGCTCGCGCTGCTCGCCGGGGTCCTGGTCGCCTGCCTGGCCTGCCTCGTCTTCGGGCCCGCCGGCTCGGCGGCGGAGGCCCTCACGCGGGCGCTCGATCCCGGCGCCGACCCGCTGCTCCTCGGGCTGGTGCTCGGCCTGCTCGCCTTCGGCCTGTGGGTGCTGCTGGTGGGCACCTGGATCCCCCAGGGCGGGGCCGCGGTGGTGGGGGGCGCGCTGCTGATCGGCGCGCTCGCCCTGCCCGCCTGGCTCGCGCTCCAGGAGCACGGGTGGCTGGTCGAACGCACGCTCGCGAGGCTCTCGCGCAGCACGGCCGGGATGCTCTGGCTGGCGCTCGGGCTCTCGGCCCTCCCGCTCCCGGCGCTGCTGGCGAGCCATCTGGGCGGCGCGCGACGCCTCGCGGGCGCGTGGGCCTCGGCCTGGCGCGGGCTCGCCGTGCTGGGGGCGCTGGCGGCCGGCGGCTACGCCTGGGGCGGCGTCGTCGTGGCGCGCGAGACGAGCGTCACGCCCTCGAGCGAGGCCTTCCGCATCCAGCGCGCGATCTTCGGCGCCGGCGGGCGCTACGCCTTCCTGGACGTCTTCGCGGGCGAGGCTCCCTGGGTGCGCGGCGCGGGCGCGAACGTCGCCGCGGCGGGGACGCCGACGCGCGCCCTGCTGGTTGACCTGGCCGACGGCTCCTGGCGTCCCGTCGGCGGCTTCGAGGAGGGCTGGCTCAGCGCCTCGCGCTACGGGAGCGGCGTCGGGGCGACCCCGCTGCTGCTCCACGCCCGGCGCGACGGCCTGCAGGTCGCGTGGTGGGACGCCCGCGAGGGGCGCGAGCTCAAGACGGTCTGGTGGAACCTGGAGAACGAGCAGACCCTGGCGTGGCGGCGCACGCTGGCCGCCCACGAGGCCTGGCATCGCGACGCCGAGGGACGGGCCCTGTGGATCGAGGGGGGCGGCGTGGTGCGCGAGGGCGACCCCGCTCCCCGGCCGGGCGCCGGGATGCCCACCTACGTGTGGGCCCGCCCGATCCCGGAAGGCTGGATCGCCATGCGGAGCAGGGTTCCGCACGCGGGAGCGCGCAGCAGCCTGGTCACCGTGGAGGCCTCGACCGGCCGCGAACGTCCGCTGCGCCCGGCGGGCAGCCCGAGCCTGCAGCTCAGCGAGCCGCTCGACCCGCGCCACGTGCTGCGCCAGGCGGTGCGCGGAGGCGCCTACGACGTGCTCGACCTGGACGCTCCCGACGAGGTCCGGGAGGCGCCGGCGCCCGAGGGCTTCCGCTGGGTGGCGGGGCCGTTGGCGGGCGGCTCCGTGCTGGGCAGCGTCGGCCCCGCGCGCGGCCCGCGCACGCTCGTGCTCTGGTCGCCTCGGAGCGGGGGCCTGCGGCCGGTGCTGGGCGCAGAGGGGGTCGAGCCGACCCTCGTGGACGCCTGGCAGGTCCAACCGGTCGGCGCCGACGGCCGGCTGCTGCTCGGCCTGCGCCTCACGCCGGACGGCGCGCGCACCGCGACGCTGCTGCTTCAGGTGCCGCCGGACGCGGGGGCCGCCCGGGCGCGGACGCTGCCGGTGGAGGGCTGGGCCAGCGACTACGTGGTCGAGCCCGACGGCGACGTGCTGGCGGTCGAGCTGCATCGCCGCGTGGTCCGCTACCCCGCCGCCGGCGGGCGCGAGGTGCTGTTCCCCCGGCCCTGAGGCGCGGGAGGCGCTCAGGCGGGTCGCCCGGTACCTTCTGCCCGATGCGCCGCCCCCTCGCCCGTCTGCCGCTCCTGGCCGCGCTCCACGGGGTCGGCCTGGGCCTGTGCCTCGTGGGGGCCGCGCCCGAGGCGCTGCTGAGGAACGGCGACCTGAGCGCCTGGGAGCAGGGGGCGCCGGTGGGCTGGACCGTCGAGGTGGGGGCCAGCAACGGCGAGGGCGAGGCCTCCACGCTCGCGCCCGGGCCCGAGGGGGGCGTGCGCCTTCAGGGCGGGGCGGGCACGAAGGTCTGGCGGCTGCTGCGCCAGGGCGTGGACGTGCCGGTCGGGGCCGTCGTGCGCCTGCGGGCCGAGGCCCGGGTGCGCGACCTCGCCCGGGATCCGGGCCAGTTCCAGAACGCCTACGTGGGCCTGGGCGCGTGGAGGCTCGAGGACGGCGCGTTCGGCGGCGCGCAGGTGGACTCCGCGCTGCGCGAGGTCTGGACGCCGCTCGACGTCGTGGGCCGGGTGGCGCCGGGCGTGCGGGCCGGGCCGGCGGTGTTCCTGAGCCAGACGGGGACCCTGGAGGCGCGCGCCTTCCGGCTCGAGGTCGTGCCGCCCGAGGGCTCCTTCGACCTGCTGGTCGAGCAGGTGGCGCGGCACTACTCGTTCCTGGCGCAGAAGGGGATCGACTGGCCCGCGCACGCGGCCGCGCTGCGCGCCCGGGCGCTCGCCGCGACCGGCGAGCGGGCCTTCGCGGCCGTGGCGCAGGAGCTGCTGGGCCCGCTGAAGGACCTGCACGTGACGTTGCGCCTGTCCGACGGGCAGGTGCGGCCCACCTTCTTCCCCGACGTGCGCTTCAACGTCGAGATGAAGGCGCTGCGCAAGGCGCTGGGCGAGCTGACCACCGCCGGGCGCGCGGGCTACGTCGCCAGCCTCGAGGGCGACCTGGGCTACGTGGCGGTCACCTCGCTCCAGGGGCCGGAGGCCGACCACGCGCGCCTGAGGCTGCTGGCGCGGGGCCTGTTCGAGAAGCAGGGCCTGGTGGTCGACCTGCGCGGCAACGGCGGCGGCGACGAACGCAAGGCGCTGGCCTTCGCGGCCCTGCTGGCCGACGGGCCCCGCGTGTACGCGCGTCGGCGCGTGCGCAACGGCCCGCTCCCGGGCGACCTCTCGGCGCCCGAGGAGGTCTGGGTCCGGCCCGAGAACGGCGCCCGCGCCTTCCGCGGTCCGATCGTGGTGCTGCTGGGCCCCGGGTGCGTCTCGTCGGGCGAGGGCCTGGCGCAGATGCTCGACGTGCTGCCCAACGTGCGCACGGTGGGCCAGCCCACGCTGGGGGCCAGCGGCAACCCCCAGCCCCTGCCCCTGCCCAACGGGCTGGAGGTGCGGTTCTCGCGCTGGGTCAACGAGCAGGCCGACGGCAGCGCGCTGGAGGGCCGGGGCGTGCAGCCCGACGTCGCCGTGCCGCACGTGGGCGAGGGCGACCCGACGCTGGCCGCGGGCCTCGCCGAGCTGCGACGCCTGCTGGCCGCGCCGCCGAAGTGAGGGCGGACGCCGGGGCCTTGGCGCTCAGCGCGCGTCGAGGCGTGCGACCCCGTGGAGCGCGGCCTCGGCCAGGGCCGGGACGGCCGCCGCCAGCCGCCGGAGGCGCTGGGCCAGGGCGTCGGCGTCGGGCGCGGTCACGGTCACGTGGCCCAGCTTGCGGGCCGGGCGCGCCGCCTTCTCGTAGTGGTGCAGGTGCGCGCCGGGCACCCCCAGCACGGCCTTCGGCTCCGGCACCGAGCCCAGCAGGTTGAGCATCGCCGTGGCCCCGCGCGGGTCCGTGCGGCCCAGCGGCCAGCCCAGGCCCGCCCGCAGGTGGTTCTCGAACTGGCTGGTCTCCGCGCCCTCGATCGTCCAGTGCCCCGAGTTGTGCACCCGCGGCGCCATCTCGTTGGCCAGCCAGCGGGACGGGCCCGGCGCGCCGGGCCCGAGGTCGAAGAGCTCCAGCGCCAGCACGCCGACGTACTCGAGGTGCTCCATCAGCCGGGAGACCGCGGCCCGCACCTCGCGCTCCAAGGCGGGCTCCACGGAAGGCGCGGGCGCCAGCGTGAGCCGCAGCACGCCCTCGCGGTGCAGGTTCTCCACCAGCGGGTAGAAGGCCGTGGCGCCGTCGGCTCCGCGGGCCGCCACCAGGCTCAGCTCGCGCCGGAAGGGCACGAAGGCCTCCGCCAGGAGGGGCTGCGAGGAGAGCGCCGCCCAGGTCGCCTCGTCGGGGGGCGCGGACAGGACCGCCTGCCCCCGGCCGTCGAACCCGCCGTAGCGGGTCTTGACCACGGCCCGGCCCCCCAGCTCGGTGAGCGCCTGGGCCAGGTCGTGCCGGTCCGCCAGGGCCCGGTGGGCGGGCACCGGCAGGCCCACGCGACGGAAGAGCGCCTTCTCGCGCAGGCGGTCGCGACCCTCGGCCAGCGCCCGGGGGGAGGGCCAGACGGGGCGGGTCCGGGCCAGGCGCTCCAGCGCGGCCGGCGGCACGTTCTCGAACTCGAAGGTCACCGCCTCCGCGGTGCGTTCCATCCGGGCGAGCAGCGCGGGATCGTCGTAGGCGCCGCGCCAGACCTCGGCCACCGTGCCGGCCGGCGCGTCCTCGGCGGGGTCGAGCGCGACCATGCCGATCCCCAGGGGGCGGGCCGCCAGGGCCAGCATGCGCCCCAGCTGGCCGGCGCCCAGCACGCCGACGCGCACCACGCCCTTCACGCGGACCCCTTGGGCGGCGCCAGGCGCGGGTCGGGGAAGGCGCGCACCTTCTGCGCCTGGGCCGCGCGCCGGGCCCGCAGGCGCTCGCGCAGGGCGGGGCGCGAGCCCGAGAGGATCTGCGCCGCCAGCAGGCCGGCGTTGGCCGCGCCGGCCGGACCGATCGCGAGCGTGCCCACGGGGATGCCGGCCGGCATCTGCACGATGGAGAGCAGGGCGTCCAGCCCTCCGAGGCTCGTGATCGCGACGGGTACGCCCAGCACGGGCAGCAGGGTCTGGGCGGCGAGCATGCCCGGCAGGTGCGCCGCGCCCCCGGCGCCCGCGATCAGCACCTCGAGCCCGCGGCCCTCGGCTTCGCGGGCGTAGGCGGCCAGGTCGTCGGGGGTGCGGTGCGCCGAGACCACGCGCGGCTCGCAGGGCACGCCCAGCTCGTCGAGCACGCGGGCCGCGTGCTCCAGCGTGGGCCAGTCGCTGGAGGAGCCCATGGCGATCCCCACCAGGGGCGCGGCCGGCGGCGTCGGGGGGGCGCTCATCGGGGCCCTGCCGCCGCGGGGCCCGGGGCGGCCGGGGCCGCCTCCCACCCGGCGCCCAGCACCAGGCGCACCAGGTCCTGGGCCGAGCGGTGCCGCTCGAGCGGGTGACGCAGGGGGCGCGCGGCGTCCAGCGCGTAGCGGTTGCGCCGGCCGGCGCGCACGACCCGCACGTAGCCGGCCTCCACCAGGTCGGCGATCAACCGCGCGACCGCCCGCTCGGTCAGGCCCACGCGGGCCGCCACGTCCCGGTGCCGGGCCAGGGGGTCCTGCGCCAGCACGAAGAGCACGTGGGCATGGTTCGTGAGGAAGGTCCAGGAGGCCGCGACCGGCGTCGGCGGAGCAGGGGGGCCGCGTCGCTGGGGCATGCGCGCAGGGTGGGGTCGCCACAGACTAAGGACAAGAAATTCCTGTATCGATTTGCAAGAAAACGACCAGCAGGGACGGGAGTCCCAACCCTGGTGCCGGCAGGGAACCGGGAGCAGGGGCTGCGGCGTCCTTCGTTGACCCCCGTAGGACGCCCGTCGGATCCCCTTGGAGGACCTGCATGAAGCGCGCACTGGCCGTCGCCGGCTTGGCCCTGGCGTTCGCCTGGGCGGGTAGCGCCGCCGCGAAGGACGACAAGAAGGACGGTCCCACGCTGAGGTGGGCCAAGAGCTGGGCGGAGGCCGTGGCCGAGAGCCGCGACCGCAACGCCGTCATCTTCGCCACCTTCCACAAGGACAACTGAGGCCCTTGCGCCGCACAGCACCGGTCGGTGCTGGACAACGAAGACTTCGTCAAGTTCGCCAACGAGAACCTGATCTGCGTCGTCGGCCACAACGACACCGGGCACGAGGCCGAGACGGAGGACGCCAAGGGCAAGAAGGTGCCCGGCTGCGACCTCTACCCCGGGCTCACCTGCGAGCAGCACCAGAAGGTGATGCAGGACGTGCGGGCGGGCGCCGAGGGCTTGCCGAAGATCGAGCTGCCCAACGGGGTGCCGAACTCCTGGCTCGTGGCGCCCGACGGCTCCGTCGAGTCGATCGAGGCCGCCAAGCAGCAGTCGGCCGGCGCCGTCCAGGAGCTGGCCGAGGCCCTGCAGAAGAAGGCGGGCAAGGCGCTGGCCTTCAAGGACTACGGCAAGCTGCTGGAGTCGTTCGAGGCCGGCGCCAAGGCCGTGGAGGCCGGCGAGTTCAAGGCGGCCCTCGTCGCCTACGCGGCGATCGACAAGAAGGCTGCCAAGGGCCCGGAGTCGCTCAAGGCGCGGCTCAAGACGGCCGTCGAGGCGCTCAACGCCAAGGCGGCCGAGGCCTTCGAGGCGCTCAAGGGCCTCGAGGACGCGGCCCAGCGCGACCGGGACGTGAAGGCCCTGCGCGCCAAGGTGAGCGCCAAGATCGGCCCCGCCGCGCTACCGGTGCTGGCCGAGATCGACGCCTGGCTGAAGGCCAACCCGCTGCCCAAGTGAGCACCGCGGCGGGGGTGGGCTCCGCAGCCCGCCCCCGCCTGCGGCCCCTCGGGGCCCGCGCCGGTCAGCCCCAGGGCCTCCAAGTTTGGGGGAGGGCCCTGCGAAGGGCGAGACCCCTTGCGCCGAATGGACTGCGGCTGGTCTCTGCAGGCCGTGCCCAAGCTACCGGCGCGCTGGGCCGGATGCGGAAGGCCGATGACGACGACGACGCGCCTCAAGGCCTGCGCAAGGAGGAGGA
>CAZPOZ010000144.1:0-7350 GCA_964588235.1 uncultured Planctomycetales bacterium | reverse complement strand
GCCCAGCTCGACCGCTTCATGTTCCTCGTGCGCGTGGACTACCCCTCCCTGGACGAGGAGGTGCGCATCGTCGAGATGACCACCAAGCCGCTGAAGGACCAGGTGGCCCAGGCGCTCACCGGCGCCGAGATCCTCGAGATCCAGGAGGTCGTGCGGCGCGTCCCCATCGCCGAGCACGTCGTGCGCTACGTGCTCCGGCTCGTGCGCGCCACGCGCGTGACCACGCCGGAGGCCCCGGCCTTCGTCAAGGAGCGGGTGGCCTGGGGCGCGGGCCCGCGCGCCAGCCAGTACCTCGTGCTGGCGGCCAAGGCGCGCGCCCTGCTCGCCGGACGGCTCTACGTGGCCACGGAGGACGTGCGCGCCGTCGCGCACCCGGTCCTCCGGCACCGCGTCGTGATGAACTACGGGGCGGTGGCCGAGGGCTACACCAGCGACCGGCTCATCGACGGCCTGCTCGAGTCGGTGCCGGCAGCCGGGGATCCGGCCCTGCGCGACCCGCGCCTGCCCGACGTGCTCCCCGGCTGAGCCGCGGACGGCCCGGCGCCGCCCGCCGCCGCCCCCGCGTCCCCCTCCCCGCGCCCCTCCCCGCTCCCACGACCGCCCCCGTCCCGAGGTGGATCATCCCCAGCCCCGACCCGCGTGACCGCGCCCGGCTGCTCGACCCGCGGGTGCTCGACCGGCTCTCGGGCCTCGAGCTCAAGGCGCGGGCGATCGTGGAGGGCTACGTCTCCGGCCTGCACCGCAGCCCCTTCCGCGGGTTCTCGGTGGAGTTCGCCGAGCACCGGGAGTACGTGCCGGGCGACGACCTGCGCTTCCTGGACTGGAAGGTGTACGGCAAGACCGACCGCCTCTACCTCAAGCGCTACGAGGAGGAGACGAACCTCGAGGCGCACCTGCTCGTCGACGTGAGCGAGTCGATGGCCTACGCCAGC
Source organism: uncultured Planctomycetales bacterium (assembly GCA_964588235.1). Classification (GTDB taxonomy): domain Bacteria; phylum Planctomycetota; class PLA2; order PLA2; family JAEUHO01; genus CAZPOZ01. Next base: position 6,418 of record CAZPOZ010000144.1, on the reverse strand, counting down.
GCCTCGGGCCAGGGGGTGAGCAAGCTCGACTACGCGAAGATGGGCGCGGCAGCGCTGGCCTACGTGATCACCGAGCAGCACGACGCGGCCGGCCTGGTGACCTTCGACGGCGAGCTGCGCTCGACCCTGCCGGCCCGCACCGGGCCTGCGCACGTGAAGGCCCTCTTCCAGCGTCTGGAGGAGGCGCGCCCCTCGGGCCGCACGGGCCTCTCGCGCGCGCTGGGCCTGGCGGGCGAGGTGCTGCGGCGGCGCGGCGTGGCCGTGGTGCTCAGCGACCTGCTCGACGAGCCCCGCGAGGTGCTCCGCGGGCTGCGGCAGCTCAAGCAGCGCGGCCACGACGTGCTCCTGTTCCACGTGCTGGCGCACGACGAGGTCACCTTCCCCTTCGAGCGCATGACGCGCTTCCAGGGGCTCGAGGGGCTGCCCACCGTGACGGCCGACCCCGTCTCGCTGCGACGGGCCTACCTCGAGGAGGTCGAGGGCTTCCGGCGCACGCTCAAGCGCGCCTGCCTCCAGAACCGCATCGACCTGGTCGAGCTCGACACGTCGCAGAACCTGGGCGTGGTGCTCGAGGCCTGGCTCGCGCAGCGGGCCGCCCGGAGGCGCGCGTGACGCCCCTGGCCTTCTTCCTCAACGGCTGGGGCCTCGTGGGCGCGGGCGCCGCGCTGACCGCGGTGCCCATCCTGATCCACCTGCTCAACCGCCGGCGGGTGCGCGTGGTGCGCTGGGCTGCGATGGCCTGGCTGCTGGCCGCCATGCGCCGCAACCAGCGCCGCCTCAAGCTGGAGAACTGGCTGATCCTCGCGCTGCGGGTCGCGGCCGTGCTCCTGCTGGGCGTGGCGCTGGCGCGCCCCGTGCTCACCGACTCCGCGCTGAGCGCCCTCGCCGGGCAGAAGCGCAGCGTCTACCTGGTGCTCGACACCAGCGCCAGCACGGGCGCGAGGCGGGAGGCCCGCAGCGTCGCCGACGCCGTGAAGGCCGAGGGCGCCCAGGTGCTCGACTCGCTCTCGGGCGAGGACGCGTTCGGGGTCGTGGTCACGAACGACACGCGGGAGGAGGCCGGCAGCGGGCGCAGCGCGGCCCTGCTGGTGCCCCGCACGGCCGGCACGTCGGCCGTGGCCCGGGCCAAGGAGCTGCTCGCTGCGCTGCCGGTGCGCGAGGCGCCGGCCGACTGGGGGCAGGCGCTGGATCTGCTCGGGCGCCAGCTTGCCGACGAGGACGTGAACCGGCAGGTGGTGGTCGTCACCGACCTCACCGCCCGCGACTGGACCCTGGGCGAGGCGCTCGCGCGCGTCGGCGAACGGCTCGGGGCGCTCGTGCGCCGGGGCTGCCGCATCGCCTTCGTGGACGTGGGCGGCCCCGCCGCGCGTCGCGGCAACCTGGCCGTCGCCGACGTGGAGCTGCGCAGCGACCGCCCCCCCTTCGAGGGCCGGCCCGTGCCCCTGGCCGTGCGCGTGGCCAACCTGGGCCCGGAGGCCGTGGAGGCCGCCGTGGTCACCGTGGAGGTCCGCGGGAAGGCCGGCGAGGTGTTCCGACGCACGCGCCTGACGCCGCGGCTCGCCGCGCTGGATCCGACCACGGGCCAGCCGGGGTTGGCGGCGGTGGACGTGGACCTGCCCCCCGGGGCGCTCGCCGAGGCCGGCGAGTACGTCGTGCGCGCCTCGGTGGGCCCGCCGGCGGCCCGCCCGGACGCCGACGTGCTGGCCCTGGACAGCGTGCGCCACCTGCCGCTGCCGGTGCGCGGCCGGGTCCGCACGCTGGCCTGGGTCCAGGCGTCGCGCGAGGCGCAGCCCGCCGCGCTCCAGCTGCTCCGGCCCACCTTCGACCCCGAGCCGCCGCCGCCGCCGCCGGGCGCGACGCCCCCGCCGCCCGTGTTCCAGCTGGACGCGCTGGAAGGCAACGTGGAGAGCGCCTTCGCCCAGCGCCTCTCGGGCACGGGCCGGCCCTACGACCTGGTGGTGCTGGCCAACGTGGCCCCGCGCACGCCCGCGGTGGTCGAGGCGCTGCGGGCCTTCGTGCGCGACGGCGGCGCGCTCCTGGCCTTCGTCGGCGACGCCCTGGAGCCGCGCATGTGGAACGAACCCTTCCACGCGGTGGCCCCCGCCGAGCGGCTGCTGCCCTGGCCGCTGCTGGCCGCCGAGCTCCGGCCGTCCACGGCCCTGCCCCCCCAGGCGCCCTTCGCCTTCGACCTGCTCACGCCGAGCCCGGTCCCGTGGGCGTCGCTGTTCACCGGGCCGGATGTGGCCGTGTGGCTGGGCACCTTCCCGCCGACGCTCCGCGGCCGCATGCGCTTCGAGGTGCCGCCCCCCTCGCCCGGCTCCCCCGCGGCCCCCGAGCCTGCGGCGGGCCCTGCGGGCGCCGACCCGGCCGCCGGCCCGGCCGAGGGCCCCGTGGCCGTGCTGAGCTGGGCCGACGGCGCCGGGCCCGCGCTCGTGGAGGGCCGCCTCGGGCGGGGCCGCACGCTGTGGCTGGGCACGAGCCTGGACGCCGGCTGGATGGAGCTGGGCGTGCCGTTCTTCCTCCCGGTGCTGCTCGAGGAGGCGGCGCTCCACCTCACGCGGCCGGCCGGCCCGCCGCGCAGCGTCACGGTGGGCCAGGTCCTGGAGGCGCTGCTCCCCCGGGGCGCGGTGGGCGAGCGCCTGACGGCCCCGGGGGGCAAGGACGTGCTGCTGCGCCGGCTGGGCGAAGGCCAGGGCAGCAGCGCCCGCGTGGCGGCCGAGGCCACGGGCGTGAGCGGCCCCTGGAGGCTCGCCTGGAAGGCCGCCGCGGGCGCGGGCGCCGAGGAGGGGCTCTGGCTGGCGGTCAACCCCGATCCCCTGGAGGGCGCGCTCGCCCCGGCCGACCGTCGCACGCTGGCGGCCTCCGCGGGGCCGGAGGCCCCGATCACCTTCCACGAGACCTGGCGCGGCCAGGGAGCGGCCCGCAGCGAGGTCCGCGAGGGCGAGGTGACGCGCTTGGTCCTGTTCGTGCTGCTCGGGCTGCTGGTGCTCGAGTCGCTGCTCGCCTGGGTGTTCGGCCGCCGCGCCGGGCCCAGCGAAGCCGCGGCGGAGGCCTGAGCCGTGCACCCGAGCCCCTTCGCCCTGCCCCTCCCCGGCCCCGGGACCTGCCCGCTGGGCGGCGTGACCACGCGCACCGAGCTGGGCGACTGGCGGTTCGCCGACCTGCCGGCCCCCTGGCTGCTGCTGGTGCTGGCGGCGGTCGTCTTCGTCGGCCTGCGCTGGCTCTACCGGCGCGAGCGCGGGCGCTCCGCGGCCTGGGCGCGGGTGCTGCTCACCGGCCTGCGCACGCTGGTGCTGCTCGCGATCGTGCTGCTGCTGGCGGGGCCCTACCGCGAGGAGGTGCGCACCGCCGAGGAGAAGAGCCATCTCGTCGTGCTGATCGATACGAGCGCCTCGATGCGCAACGAGGACGCCTACTCCGCGGAGGAGGAGGCCCGGCTCCTGGCCGCCGCCTGGCCGGAGGGCGAGGGCGGGCGCCCCGCCCGCCTCTCCGAGGCGCCCGACCCCTCGCGCCTGGGCCTGGTCAAGCGCCTGCTCGCGGCCGGTGCCGGGCGCGCGCTGGCGCGCCTGTCCGAGCGCTTCCTCCTGCACGTGCACGCCTTCGACGAGGACTGGCGCACGCTGGGCACGACCGAGCCGCCCGCCGAGGACGCGCGGGAGGAGGCCCCCGGCCTGGCGGCGCAGCTCGAGGCCCTCCAGGCGGCCGTGGCAGGCCTCGAGGCCCGCGGCCCGCGCACGCGCATCGGCGCGGCGCTGCGCAGCGTGGCCACGCAGTACCTGGGCCGCCCCGACCAGCCGCTGGCGGGCGTGGTGCTGGTCACCGACGGCCAGGACACCAGCGAGGGCGAGACGCCGCTCGAGGTGCTGGCCGCCCTGCCGGGGGCCCACCAGCTGCGGGTGCACGCCGTGGCGCTGGGCAACCCCGACAGCGACCGGAACCTGCGCGTGGACAAGATCCGCGCCAAGGACGTCGTGCTGGCCCGCGACCGCGTGCCCTTCGAGACCGCGCTCCGGCACAAGGGCTTCGCGGGCGTGGGACCCGTGCGGGCGGAGATGACCGTCGAACGCATCGTGGACGCGGAGGGGCGGCGCCTGGACCCCCCGCAGCCCCTGCCGCTGGAGAGCGACGCCCGGGCCCGGGCCTCCTTCTCGGCGCCGGCGCTGCCCCCCGAGGACGTGCCCCTGCCCGTGCGGCTGGAGACCACCTTCGACGAGCCGGGCACCTACCGCATCCGCATCCGCGGCTCGCTGCCGGCCTCCCACGAGCGCCAGGACGCGGTCCGCGACGACAACGTCGAGGAGCACGAGCTGCTCGTGCGCGACGAGAGCATCCGGGTGCTCTTCGTGGACCGCGAGCCGCGGCACGACTGGCGTTTCCTCTCCAACTACCTCACGCGCGAGGCGCCGGGCCGGCCCACGGCCGGCGGGGGCCCCGCCCGCAGCCGCTTCCTGACGCACGTCCTCCTGCAGACCGCCGACCCGACGGTGGACCCGCCCTACACGCGCAGCCCCGGCATGGGCCCCCGGCGCCGCTTCCCGCAGACGCGCGAGGAGCTGTTCGCCTACGACGTGCTGCTGCTGGGCGACGTGGACTTCGCCGCGCTGGCCACGCCCTCCGCGCGCAAGAACGAGGTGCTGGGCCTGATCCGCTCGTTCGTCGAGGAGGGCGGCGGGCTGATGCTCCAGGCGGGCATCGACCTGAAGAACCCGCTGGGCATGCTGGGCACGCCGCTGGCCGACCTGCTGCCCATCGCCGCCGCGGAGGCCGACCGCAACGCCACCGAGAGCGCGATGCCGCGGCGCGAGCCGTTCCGGCTGCGGCTGACCGAGGTGGGCGCCGCGCACCCGGCGTTCCACCTGTTCGAGCGCGACGGTTCGGGCGAGGTGCCCTCGAGCGAGCGCGTGGCGCGCATCTGGGCCGGCGAGGACCCCGACACCCCCGTCGCCGACCACTGGTCGTGGTACTGGGCCTACCGTTGCCTGGGGGGCCTGCGGCCCGGCGCCGTGGCGCTGGCCACCGCGTTCCGTCCCGGCACCCGCGACGAGCGCGGGCTCGTGGACGGCCACGGCCGGCCCCTGGTGGTCTTCGCCAGCATGGGCTTCGGCCGCGGGCGCGTGTTCTGGTCGGCCATCGACGACGTGGCCCGCATCCGCCGCGAGCATGGCGACGCCTACTACGGCGCCTTCTGGGAGCAGGTGATCCGCGAGCTGGCCCTCTACCGGCTGCTGGGCGGCGACCGGCGCTTCAAGATCTTCCCCAAAGAGGAGGAGGTCGAGGTGGGCCAGACGGCGGAGGTCCTGATCCTGGCGCAGGACGACCGCTACCGGCCGCTGGAGACCCCCTACCTGGACGGCGTGCACGTGGAGCTGCCCGACGGGGCCGGCCGCATCGACCTGGAGGGCGAGGCGCGGCCCGAGGCCACGTCCCGGTCCCTGGGCGGCCCGCCCGGCGAGTACCTCTTCCGTCTGCCGGTGACCCGCCCGGGCACCTACCTCGTCTGGATCGAGCAGAGCGCGGACGGCCGCAGCTCGGGCGAGCGTGCCGAACGCCGGTTCAAGGCGGTGACCCGCGCGCGGGAAGACGCGCTGAAGCTGCCCGACCATCGGCTCCTCGAGGGGCTGGCGCGCGAGACGCGGGGCCAGCTGCTGCGCCCCTCCCAGCTGGGGGAGCTCTCGCTCCCCACGCAGGCCGTCACCCGCGTGCTCAACCGCGAGCGGCAGACCCAGTGGGACAAGGCCTGGGTGCTGTTCGTGCTGGTCGGGCTGCTGGGCCTGGAGTGGGCGCTCCGCAAGCGCTTCCAGATGATCTGAGGCCGGGGGGCCGGGATCCCGGGGGCCGGCCCGACCCCGTGGAGCGGCGGGAGGGGACGGCGGGCTGAGGGGCTCGGGGGCCCGATCGCGTGTGCCCGGGCAGAGGAGCCCCCCCATGCGCCCCACCACCCAGTCCCTGACGCTCGGTCTGTCCCGCTACGGCCTCCACCTGGGCGACGCCTCGCACCTGCGCTTCGAGCCCCGCCCCCCGGGGCCCTCGGGCCCGCCGGCGGCCGGCGTGACCCTGGCGCGCGCGGCCACGGCCCTGGCCGGCCTGGCGACCCTCGGCCTGCTGGCGCTGCGCCTGCTCTCCTGACGTGGGCCCAGCGCGAGCCGGCCCCCCAGGCGGGCAGCGTCCTGCTACGCCCCCTGGAGTCTGGACTGGGGCACACCGGGGCGCTGGATGGCCCTCTTCCTGGGCCCCCGCTTGCGGGCATGGCCACCAAGTTAGGGGTAGGGCCCTTCGGAGGGCGAGACCTCTCTTGCGGAGAGGCCTATGGATGGCCTCTGCGGGCCGTGCCCAAGCACCCGGCGCGCTGGGCCGGTAGCGGAAGGCCGATGACGACGACGCGCCTCGAGGCCTGCGCAAGGAGGAGGAAGCGGCCTGA
>CAZPOZ010000143.1:0-7383 GCA_964588235.1 uncultured Planctomycetales bacterium | reverse complement strand
CCGCCGCTCCCGCCCGAGGAGCGCGGTCCGCCGGAGGCCCCCGGGGCGGGGCCTCAGGGCCCGCCGCCCGGGGCCGAGCCCGCGCCCCCGCTGCCGGCGCCCGGGGAGGCCCCGCCCGGGGGCTCGCGCCTCCCCGCCGAGCGCATCGTCAGCATCCGCTTCGAGGGCAACGACCTGTTCAGCACCGACAGCCTCAAGACCCTGATGGGGCTCAAGGAGGGGGCGGCGCTGAGCGAGTCGGGCCTGGACCGGGACATGGCCCTCCTGGCGCGCTACTTCGAGCGCGCGCGCGTGGTCACGCGCCCGGCGCCAGGCGGCGTCGAGCTGCTCTTCCAGGTGGAGGAGAACCCGCTCGTCGTCGAGGTGCGCATCTTCGGCGCGGCCGAGATCGAGGAGGGCGAGGTGCGGCGCATGCTGCGCACCCGCGCCGGCTATCCCCTCTTCCGCCACCAGCTGGCGGCGGACGCGGCCGAGCTGGTCGCCGCCTACCGGATGAAGGGCTTCGCCTTCGCGCACGTGCCCGAGCCCGTCGTGAGCACGCCGCCGGGCGGCGGCCGGCGGGTGGACTTCACGATCGTCGAGGGGCCGAAGGTCGAGGTGGATCGCATCGTGATCCGCGGAGGCGCAAGCGTCCCCCGGCGCGAGCTGTTGGAGGCGATGCAGACCGAGGAGCGCGGCTTCTGGGACTTCCTGGGCGGCGAGGTCTACCGCGACGACGTGCTCCGGGAAGACCTCGTGGCCATCACGCGGCTCTACCAGGACGAGGGCTTCCTCGACGCCGAGGTGGCGCTGGCCGACCAGCGTTGGTCGGACGACAAGGAGCGCACGCAGATCACGATCGCCATCGAGGAGCACCAGCCGTACACGGTGGGGCGCGTGAAGCTCACCCTGGACCTGCCGGACGCCGGCCGCCCGGGCTCGCCGACCCCCGAGGACCTGGCCTTCCTCACCGAGGAGCGCCTGACGGGCTGGCTCGGCGTGCAGACGGGGCAGCGCTGGTCGGGGCGGCAGGCGCGCGCGGGGCGCGAGCGCATCCGCGACGAGCTCTACCGGCGCTCGTACCTCGAGGCGCAGGTGGGGGAGCCCGTGCTGCGCGGCCGCGAGCGCGAGAACGTGGTGGACGTGGAGGTGCGCGTGCGGCTGGGCTGGAAGTTCCGCCTGCGCCGCATCGACTTCGTGGGCAACGAGTACACCCGCGACTCGTGGCTGCGCCGCGAGCTGCGGGTGAACCCCGGCGGCTACGTGGACCGCGGCGAGCTCGAGCGGGGCCTCGCCCGGCTGCGCCGGCCGCGCTACTTCAGCCGCGTGAGCATGCAGCTCGACGACGTGCAGGCCGCGCCCGGCGCCGAGGAGGCCGCCGCGGCCTGGAAGGACGCGCGCTTCGAGGTCGTGGAGGACAAGACGGGCAAGCTCGGTTTCAGCGTGGGCGTCTCGACCAGCGGCGGCCTGTTCGGCACGATCTCGTTCCAGAAGCGCAACTTCGACATCGCCCGGCTGCCCCGCTCCTGGGACGACCTGTGGTCGGGGCGGGCCTTCACCGGCAACGGGCAGTCGTTCGAGGCCGTGGTCTCGCCCGGCACCGAGGCCACGTCGTTCCTGCTGGGCTTCACCGAGCCGCGCTTCTTCGGCACCGACCTGTCCTTCGGCGTGCGCCTGTACCGCCGGCTCGAGTTCCGCAGCGAGTACGAGATCGACCGGCTCGGCTACCAGCTCACCCTGAGCCACCCGCTCTACCGCTCGCGCCAGGACGACGTCGTGGCCAGCGCCGGCATCCGCTGGCGGCACGAGCAGGACGAGGTGCTCGAGCTCGAGCCCGACGCCGTGCCGGGGGCCTTCCTCTTCGCCGGCTACAACGAGCTGCGCGCGCTGCGGGCCTTCGCCAGCGTGCGCTCCGTGGACGACCTCCGGCGCACGCGGCGCTCGTTCGAGGCCGCGATCGGCGCCGAGCTGGCGGGCACCTTCCTGGGGGGCGACATCGACCAGGTGCGGCTGGACGCGAGCGCCTCGCAGTCGTGGACCCTGCGCGAGAACGCGGAGGGCCTGCCCACGCGCCTCACGGTCAAGGGGCAGGTGGCCTGGGCGCGCGCGCTGGAGGACACGCCCGAGGTCCCGCCCTTCGAGCGCTGGTTCCTGGGCGGGAACGAGTTCCGCGGCTTCGCCAACCGCGGGGTCGGCCCGCACGTCTTCGGCAACCCGACGGGCGGCGAGTGGCTGGCCAAGGCCAGCGTGGACGTCGAGCAGCCCCTGTTCGGCGACACCGTGTCGCTGGCCTTCTTCGTGGACGTGGGCACCCTGGGCACGGCGCTCGGGGAGGACGACGCCTGGCGCCTGCGCCTGTCGCTGGGGCCCGGCCTCCTGCTGCGCGTGCCCGTGCTGGGCGACGCGCCCCTGGCCTTCTACGCCGGCTTCGTCCTGGCCGACGAGGACGAGGACGAGCGCCAGGTGCTCTCCTTCTCCCTGGCCCGCGACTTCTGAGCGGAGGGCGGGCCCGGGGCCGTCCCGCGCGGAGGAAGGGGGGCCTTCCTGGGCCCGGCTCCCTGAGGACCTCGGCCACCGAGTCGGGGGTAGACCCCTTCGGAGGCCGAGACCCCTGCCACGAGAGGACCGACGGATGGCCTCTGGAGGCCGCGCCCGGTCATCCGGCGCGCTGGGCCGGTAGCGGAAGGCCGATGACGACGACGACGCGCCTCGAGGCCTGCGCAAGGAGGAGGAAGCGGCCTCAGCGCCCGGCTCCAGCGCGCCGTACGTGCCTCGCATCGCCTATCTTGGCGGCGTCGTCCCTCAGGATGGCACAATCGCCCCCCCGGACCGACCCTGGCTCCCGCCGGAGACCCCCCATGCGACGCCTGCTCCCGCTGCTCGTGGCCGCGCTGCTGCTGGCCGCCCCCGCGACCGCCCGGGCCGAGCCCGTGCCCGGCAACGTGGCCGTCGTGGACATGCTCAAGCTGATCACCTCGCACGTGCAGTACGGCAAGGCCCGCGAGGCGCTCGAGGCGCGCCGCAAGCGTGCCGACGAGGACGCCAAGGCCGCCGAGGAGGGGCTCAAGGCCAAGGTCAAGGAGTACGAGCTCCAGGGGAACAAGGACACCCCCCAGGCCCGGGAGATGGAGCGCCAGATCGAGTTCCTGCGCACGACGGCCAAGTTCCAGTACGAGTGGGCGGGCCGCGTGGCGCAGGACGAGTTCGCCCGCGCGCTCGTCGCCATCCACGGGCAGGTCCGCGACGCCGTCGCCGCCTACGCCCGCACCAACCGCATCCTGCTCGTGCTCCAGATGACCAACGAGCAGCTCAAGGCCGGCTCGCGCGACGAGTTCGTCTCCAACCTGATCGTGCGCAGCGTCGTCTTCTTCGACGGGGCCGTGGACATCACCGAGAAGGTGCTGGCCACCCTGCCCGGCGCCTCCCCGGCGCCGCTGGCCCCGGCGCTGCCGCCCCCCTCCGGCCCGGCGCCGGCGCGCTGACCGCGCCTGCCGGCACGCGGAATGCCCCGCCGCCAGCGCACGATCGGGCGTCCCGGCGAGGTGTCCGGGGCCGGGCTCCACGGGGGCGTGGTGACCCGGGTGCGCCTCTCGCCGGCCCCGGCCGGCAGCGGCGTGACCTTCGTGCGCACCGACCTGCCCGGCGCCCCGCGCATCCGGGCCGACCACCGCCACATCGGCCACAGGCCGCGCTGCACGTCGCTCACCAACGAGGGCGGCGCCGAGGTCCATACGGTCGAGCACCTGCTGGCCTGCTGCACGGGGCTCCGCATCGACAACCTGCTGGTGGAGATGGACGGCGCGGAGTGCCCCGGGCTGGACGGCTCGGCGCGCGACTTCCTGGCCCTCTTCGACGAGTGCGGCGTGGAGGAGCAGGACGCGCCGCGCGAGGAGCTGGCCGTCGAGCGCCCGGTGGCCGTGGCCGGCTCGGAGGGCGCCGGCATCAGCGCGCTGCCGGCGCGCGAGGGGCTGACCGCCGTCTATGCCCTCGACTACGGGGCCGCGCCCCCGGGGCGCCACACGGTCTCCGTGCGCCTCACGCCCGAGGCGTTCCGCGCCGAGGTGGCCGGGGCGCGCACGTTCTGCCTCGCCTCCGAGGCCGAGGCCCTGCGCCGGGCCGACCTGGGCAAGGGCGCCACCTACGCCAACACGCTGGTCTTCGGCCCCGAGGGCCCGATCGAGAACCGCCTGCGCTGGCCCGACGAGCCGGCCCGGCACAAGCTGCTCGACTTGCTGGGCGACCTGGCCCTGCTCGGGGCCGACCTCAGGGGCACCGTGTTCGCCCTGCGCACGGGGCACGAGGCCAACCAGGATCTCGTCCGGGCGCTGCGCGGCGTCGGCCCCCGGGGCGCGGCCCCGGCCGTCCCGGCCCCGCCCGCCGCCGCGGCGGTGACGGCCCGCCCCACGGGGCTCTCCGCGGCGCAGGTGCGTCGCATCCTCCCGCACCGCTACCCGTTCCTGCTCGTGGACCGCGTGCTCGAGATGGACGGCTTCGCGCGCGCCGTGGGCCTCAAGAACGTCTCGGTCAACGAGCCCTTCTTCCAGGGACACTACCCGGCCGAGCCGATCATGCCCGGCGTGCTGATCGTCGAGGCGCTGGCGCAGCTGGCGGGCATCCTGCTGCTGCGCAAGCTCGAGCTCTCGGGCAAGCTCCCCGTGCTGCTGTCGATCGATCGCGTGAAGTTCCGGCGCACCGTCGTCCCGGGCGACACCCTGCGGCTGGAGGCGGAGACGCTGCGCCTGAGCGGCGGCCGGGGACGCGTGCGCTGCCGGGCCACCGTCGAGGCCGCGCTGGTCGCCGAGGCCCGGCTCAACTTCGCCCTGACGGAGGTCAACCCGTGAAGGGCCTCGTGCATCCCACGGCCGTGATCGACCCGGCCGCCCGCCTCGCGCCCGACGTGCGCGTCGGCCCCTACGCCGTGATCGAGGGGCCCGTCGTGGTCGGCGCGGGCTGCGTGATCCACGCGCACGCCGTGCTCTCGGGGCGCACCACCCTCGGGGCCGGCAACCACGTCTTCCCGGGCGCCGTGCTGGGGGCGCCGCCGCAGGATCTCAAGCACGCGGGCGAGCCCACGCGGCTCGAGATCGGCGACGGCAACCAGTTCCGCGAGCACGTCACGGTCCACCCCGGCACCCACAAGGGCGGGGGCCTGACCCGCATCGGGAGCCACGGGCTCTACATGGTCGGCTCGCACGTGGCCCACGACTGCTTCGTGGGCGACCACGTCGTCCTGGCCAACCACGTGCTGCTGGCGGGGCACATCCGCGTGGGCGACCGCGCCGTGCTCAACGGGGCCGCCGCCTGCCACCACTTCACCACCGTGGGCCGCCTGGCCTACGTCGGCGGGCTCACGCGCATCACGCAGGACATCCACCCCTTCACGATCGTCGAGGGCCACCCGGCGCGCGTGCGCGGGGCCAACAAGGTCGGCATGCAGCGGGCCGGCATCGCCGCCGCCTCCATCGAGCGGGTCGAGGAGGCGGTCAAGCGCGTCTTCGTTGCCAAACGCGAGGGTGCGCGCGCCGCGCTCGACCGTCTGGAGCGCGAGCATCGCGACGAGCCGCTGGTGCTCGAGTTCGTGGCCTCGGTGCGCGCCGCCGAGAGCGGCCGCCAGGGCCGTTCCGGCGAACCCCCGCGGAGGGCCTAGTGCTACGAGTCGCAAGTTCGAAGCGGCATCGTGCGACGCGCTGGGCCGGGGGCGCTCAGGCCCGCATCGGCTCGTTACGTAGGCCGCATACGCGGCCTCGCCGCTGCGGGCCTTCCGCATCCCATCCAGCGCGTCGGTGGCCAGGCGCGTCCATCCGGAACCTGCGGGCGGGGGTCCCTGGGGCCTCCGCCATCCCGCCTCGAACTTCGGACCGGAGGGCCTAGGACATGCGGCTGGTCCGCACCGCGGTGGTGGGGGTGGGTGCCTTCGGCCGGCACCACGCGCGCATCTACGGCGAGCTGCGCGACGCCGGCGTGCGCCTGGTGGGCCTGGTGGACGTCGATCCGACGGGGCCGGCCGAGGTGGCCGCGCGCCTGGGCGTGCCCCTGGTGGGCCGCGTGGAGGATCTGCCCGAGCCGGTCGACCTCGTGAGCGTGGCCGTGCCCACGGCCGACCACCGGCGGATCGCCGAGCCGCTGCTCGCCCGCGGCGTGCACTGCCTGGTCGAGAAGCCCGTGGCCGGCAGCACGACCGACGCCCAGGCCCTCGTGGACGCGGCCCGCCGCGGCGGCGCGCTGCTCCAGGTCGGCCTCGTCGAGCGCTTCAACCCCGTGCTGGAGGCCCTGGGCCGCCTGGGGGGCCGGCCCGTGTTCCTCGAGGTGCACCGGCTGGCGCCCTACCCCTTCCGCGGCTCGGACACCGGCGTGGTCATGGACCTGATGATCCACGACCTGGACATCCTCAACCACCTCGTGGGGGAGGAGCCCGTGCGCGTGGACGCGGTGGGCGTGCCGGTGATCGGCACGCACGAGGACATCGTCAACGCCCGCCTGACCTACCCGTCCGGCGCCGTGGCCAACGTGACGGCCAGCCGCGTGTCGTTCCAGCGGATGCGCCGCGTGCGCATCTTCACGCGCGAGGCCTACCTCAGCCTGGACTTCGACCGGCGCGAGGCCCTGCTCGTGCGCCGCTCGGGCCGCCTGACCGACTGGGCGCGCCGCTGCGCCGAGGGCACCGCCTCCGGCCAGCCCCCGGCCTTCCCGGAGCTGCTCGAGACGGAGAAGCTCGTCATCCCGGCCGGCGAGCCCCTCAAGGAGGAGATCGTGGCCGCCGTGGAGGCCGTGCGCTCGGGCAGCCCCCCGCGCGTCGGAGGGGGGGAAGGGCTCAAGGCGCTGCGGCTCGCGGAGCGGATCCTGGACGACGTGCGCGTGCACCGCGCCCAAGCCGAAGCCGCAACTCCTTCCCCGCCAAGGGCTTGAGCGCCCGGCCCCGCCTTGACCGAGGGGGGGCGCTGGCTACCATCGACCCCTTGCCCTGCGTTTCACGGCGCAGGGCCCGCCCCCGGGCCCCCGGGCGCGGTCGGCCCCCGGTGCGGGTCCTCTAGAGGACCGAGGAGTTCCCTGGCTTGTCGCTCATCACCGTCGATGCCCTGATCGAGAACGGCGTGCACTTCGGCCACCGCGCGAGCCGGTGGAACCCGAAGATGCGGCCGTTCATCCATGGCAAGCGCAACGCGATCCACATCATCGACCTGCGCCAGACCGTGCGCGGCCTGCTGCGCGCCTGCCACTACCTCAAGGCGGTCGCCAGCGAGGGGGGCAAGGTGCTCTTCGTGGGCACGAAGCGCTCGGCCCGCGAGGCCGTGCGCGCCGTGGCGCAGCACACGCGCATGCCCTACGTGACCGAGCGCTGGCTGGGCGGCACGCTGACGAACTTCCGCACGATCCGCAGCCGGCTCGAGCGCCTGCACGAGCTCG
>CAZPOZ010000142.1:0-7419 GCA_964588235.1 uncultured Planctomycetales bacterium | reverse complement strand
CGGCCTACGCAACGAGCCGATGCGGGCCTGAGCGCCCTTGAGCCCAGCGCGTCGCGCGCCCTGGGCGGGAGGAAACCAGCCCACTACCAACAGGACATGCGGGTTGCCGAACCGCCCCTCTTGAGGTATGCTCTCGAGCGTCCGCCCGTTCCCGTAGAGCCCCGATCCCCCGCCCCCCCGCTTCCGGGGTGCGTCCGTTGAACGAGGGCTTTCGACTCACTCCGTGGCGTGGCAGCACGGTCCCCTCCCGATCGAGAGCGGCGCGACCCTCGCGCTGGACGGACCCCGTCCCGTACCCCAGGGCGCTGCCGGTGGAGGGGGAACGCGCCGCGCGCCTCGGGCCCCCCGGACGGACCCCCGAGCCTCGGATCCAGGGGGCCGGCCCGGCCCCCGTCCGGGACCGCGAAGGGGCCTGTTGGGGGCCTTTGAATCCGCCCTCCCCCATCCGTAGAATGCCGCCCCCGTTCCGGGCGGCCGGGGGCCGCCGGGGCGCTGCCAGCCCAGGGCCCTGCCTCCTGCCTCCGCCCCGCGACCCGCCGCCCTCCGAGCAACCTGGTGACCCGGAACGTCCCGCCAGACGCCCCCCGCCCGACCCTGTGGAGCCCGACCGATGCACCTGCCGCGCCTGAACCGCCGCTGGATCGCCGCCCTGGGAGCGGTCGCCCTGCTGGGCCTGGGGGCCGCCCCCGTGCGCGCCGGCGCCGACGACTTCGAGTTCGGGCAGAAGCTGGCGCAGAACCGCTGGTTCGACCAGGCGCGCCACGTCTTCGAGAGCATGCTGGCCGACCCGAAGGCCCCGGAGCCGACCAAGGACCTCGCGCGCTACGGCCTGGCGAACCTCGGCTTCGAGAAGGTGCTGAGCCTGGCGGCCTCGCGGGGGACGAAGTTCGAGGAGGTCGTCAAGCTGGCCGAGACGGCGGCCGACGAGATCGCCCAGTTCGCCACGAAGAACCCCACCCACCCCCGCGCCGGCGAGGCCAAGCTGCGCGCCGGGCTGGCCCGCCTGTGGCTGGTGCAGTGGTCGCAGGAGCTGTCCGAGAACGACGCCCTGCTGGTCGAGCGGCAGACCACGAAGGACGCGGCGCTGGCGGCCGGCCGCCGCGTGATCGAGACCGTGCTGAGCTACTTCGAGGCCCTCAAGGGCCAGCCGGGCGACGTGGGCACGCTGGCCGAGTACCACTGGACGATGAGCCAGTACTGGCGCGCGCTGGTCATGGACGCCTGCTCCGCGCAGCAGCTGGAGGCCCTCAAGCAGGCCTACACCGCGCTCGACCAGTACACCTCGAACCACGACGGCGAGCTGCTGGCCTCCTCCGCGCACGACGTGCTCGGGCAGGTGTTCGCGGCCCAGGCCCGCTGCGCGCAGAACCCGGCGGAGCAGGAGCAGCTGGTCACCAAGGCCCTGGACGAGTTCACGATCTGCATCGACACCGAGTACCAGGACAGCGAGACGCTCAAGGTCATCACGAACGGCTACTGGCACTACGGCGTGACCTGCCTGGAGGTCAAGCGCATCGGCACGCGCAACTACCTGCGCGAGGGCGCCGAGATGCTGGCGGGCATGCTGGCCCGCGTCCCCAACGCGGTCACCACCCAGGCGGGCCTCCGGGCGCTGATCGTGCTGGGACAGCTGTACGGCGCGCTGGGCAAGGTGGACGAGTCCATCGCCACGCTCAAGCTCGCCTCCGACAAGGCCATCGCGCTGGGCCGCGGGGACCTCTCCCGGGAGGCGAACAACCGCATCAAGGACACCCTGGCCCGCTCGGGAGGCGTCGCGGTCGCCGTGGACGTGGCCGTGCTGCGCAAGGTGGCCGACGCCTTCTTCGCCGAGGAGGCCTGGGTCGAGGCGATCGGGGCCTACCGCAGCGTGATCTCGGCCGCGCCCCAGTCGTCGTCGGCCTTCGTGGAGTACGTCTGGCCTGCCTGGGACCGCATCTCCGCCTGCTACGAGAAGCTCCAGGACGTGCTCTCCGCGGCGCTGGCCCTGGAGCCCGTGCAGGAGGCCTGGAAGGACGGGCGCATCCCGGCCAAGAACGAGGCCTCCGACGCGAACATGCTCAAGGCGCTGCGCAGCCGCAAGCGCCAGCTCGGCCTGCTCGACCAGTTCGCCTCGAAGAGCGAGTCCACGCTGGTGAAGGAGCTCTACAAGCGGGGCCGCGAGACGCTCCCCCAGGACTTCCCGCTCGACCCGGACCTCAAGAACATCATCTGGAACACGGCCGTGCAGCACCTGCGCGAGGCCCGCGACCAGCGGCGGCAGGGCGACGCCGGCTGGAAGGCCAAGCTGCTGCTCGCCCGGGGCGAGTTCGAGCAGCTGGCCGGCGACCCGAAGAACGACCGCCAGGACGCCGCCATCGCGCAGGTCGTCGTGGCCGACGTGATGCTGTCGGGCGACCCGGCCGAGGCGACGAAGGCCGCCGAGCACGGGCTGGCCACGGCGGCCAAGGCCCAGGAGTTCTGGGCCTCGCCCGAGGGGCAGAAGCGCCTGAAGGACTACCCGCAGCTCGCCGGCCAGCGCCAGGAGGCCCTGGTGGACGTGCGCTACTTCCGCGGTGAGTTCCAGAAGGTCCTGGGCCGCTGGGACGAGGTCCTGGCGGAGATGTCGGCCCACGCGAAGGAGTTCCCGGACTCCGACAAGATCTCCGGCGCGCTCTCCCTGGTCGTGGAGGCGCACCTGGCCAAGGACCAGATGCAGGAGGCCGACGTCGCCCTCCAGGACCTGATCAAGCGCTTCCCGAAGACCTCGTCGATCAACGGGCTGGTGGCGAAGGTGGCCAGCACCTTCGACAACCAGTTCCGCGAGCTCAGCGAGCGCTACGCCAAGCTGCAGGCCGAGCTCAAGGGCACGCGCGAGGACAAGAGCCAGGCGGTCGAGACGAAGCTGCGCGACGTGGACCAGCAGTACAACCGCGACACCGCGCAGCTGGTCGAGGTCCGCAACCAGGTGCGGATCAACGACGAGAAGCTCTCCGCCTGGAAGAAGGACAAGGGCAACGTCCCCGACCTCTCCGACAAGGCCGCCAAGGAGCTGGAGGAGAAGACGCTGCCCGAGCAGAAGCGCATGCAGGCCACCCTCGAGGGGCGCATCCCCGGGCTCAAGGCCGAGCTCGACCGCCTGGAGGCCCGCGCCGGCGCGATCCGCGAGCAGATGAAGGAGATCGTGAGGGCGCAGTACGCGCCGCTGAAGGAGGCCGTGCGCCGCTACCAGGCGGGCCTGGACGTGCAGCTCGAGAACGACCGCGCCTCGGTGCCCCCCGGCAACGTGATGCAGGTGGCCAAGCGCTGGTACGTGGCCGCCATCAACCCCCAGGGTGCGGCCGAGGACTGGGAGCAGGCCCGCAAGGGCTTCGAGGCCTACCTCGAGCTGCCCGCCGTGAAGGGCGCCCCGGCCACCGACGACAACAAGCGCGAGGTCGTGAGCAAGCTCGGGCGCATCTACGTGCACGCCGCCGAGCGCGAGGCCGACGAGGCCAAGCGCGCGGAGCTGATGTCGAGGGCGGCGCTGTTCCTGGAGAGCAGCATCTCGGACCGGCCCGAGAACACCGAGCTGCTCGTGGGCCTGCTCGAGGGCCGCTTCGCCGTGGTCGTCTGGCAGAACGAGGCCGAACGCGACCGGCCGACCTACCGCTTCGTGGTGCCGAAGGTCGAGAACGCCGACGCGCTCAAGGCGGTGGTCAGCCGGCTGGGCACGCCCGAGAGCAAGCTCGGGCTGCCGGTGGTGGGCGACGCGGCCCGCCAGGCGGGCTACCGCAAGGCCCTCAACGAGTGGAAGTCGGCCATGGCCAAGGCGCCGCCCGCCGAGTGGCAGGCCCTCTGGACCGACCTGCGCGGCAGCGGCATGGACGCGGCCACCTACATGCTGCTGGGGAACACGAACGCCGAGTTCCGCACGGCTCTGGCCACGGCCTACGTGGAGCTCGGCACGGACGCGTCGGCGCTCAAGGCCGAGACCCTCCTGGCCACCCTGCTGCGGGGCCCGATCACCCTGCCGGAGTACTCCGACGACTGGTGGGAGGCCACCACGCTCACGCTCCGGCTGTGGATCTCGGCCTCGGAGCGGCTGGCGACCTCGGGCACGGTGGCCGCCAAGGCCTCCGAGTACCGCAAGCGCGCGAAGAACCTGATCCAGGGGCGGCTGAGCGCCGCGGTCCTGCCCGAGGCGCTCCGGCCCGCCTGGAAGTCGCTGATCGAACGCCTGAACAAGGGCCTCAACAGCG
Source organism: uncultured Planctomycetales bacterium (assembly GCA_964588235.1). GTDB lineage: Bacteria > Planctomycetota > PLA2 > PLA2 > JAEUHO01 > CAZPOZ01. The sequence continues at coordinate 3,202 of CAZPOZ010000142.1, read as the reverse complement.
AGAAGCTGAGTCCCGTGGAGGTGGACTTGAACCGGCCGGTGCCCGCCCCCGTGCCGGAAGACCGCCGCTGACCGAATCCGGGGGCACGCGCCCCCGCCCGACCCCGCCGCTCCACACGCTGCTTCGACCTGCCCCCCCCCTCCCGGTGCTCCCGCTCCTGCGTTCGGCCTGCCCCTGCGTCCCGCCATCCGCCCCGCCTCCTCCATCGCCCTGACCCCTCCGCCTCCTCCGCCTCCCTCGGAGCCGTCCATGCGCCAGCCGCACCTGATGCCCCGCCTCCTCCCCCGCCCCGGCGCCGGGCGCCTCCTGGCGGCGCTCGCGGCCTGCGCCGGCGCGCTGGCGGCCTTCGCGCCCGCGGCCCGCGCCGAGGAGATCCTCGCGCGCGACGCCGAGAGCTGCGAGCTGGTCACGATCAAGTGCGCCGAGGTGCTCCCGGAGACCTGGACCGAGGTCGAGTACCGGGAGCGCGACCGGGGCCCCACGAAGAAGGTGCCCTTGGCGCTCGTGGTCGAGATCCGGCGCACCTCCGGCGCCCAGGAGCGCAGCAACCTCGAGAACGCCGTGCAGGAGCTGGAGCGGGGCAACCTGACCGAGGCGCGCACGGCGTTGCGCGACCTGGCCGGGGGCGGCTACTCGATGCAGGAGGGGGCGCGGGTCTTCACCTCCTTCGTGCCCAAGGGCGCCTCGCCCACGAAGGGCAAGCGGCCGGCCTGGACGAAGGAGTACGCCCACTTCTTCTACGCCAAGGCGCTGGTGCTCGAGGGCCGCAAGACGGGCAACGAGCGCCTGCTCGAAGAGGCGCTCATGTGCCTGGACGACGTCCCCTGCTCGCCCCCCGACGCGAGGGAGAAGGAGACCTCGGGCGGCTTCCTCGTGCGCTTCAAGGGCGGCAACAGCCGCTGGTACGCCGACGCCCTGCTGCTCAGGGCCCAGGCCCTGGCCGGGCTCAAGCGCTACGACGAGGCGCTGAAGGCCTACGAGGAGCTGTTCAACCAGGCCGTCGGCGTCGGACTGCCGCCGGTCCACGTCTACGAGGCCAAGGTCGGGCCCGGCGAGGTGGCCGAGGCCCAGGGCGACGCGGCCAAGGCGGCGCAGGTCTACGAGCAGGCCCCCACGGCGCTCGAGACCCTGCTGGGTCAGGCGCAGAACCGCTGCACGCGCCTCGAGCTCGGCCGCTACTTCAGCCGCATCCGCGCCCGGGCCGCCGCGCTCAAGCTGAAGAACGCCGAGGCGTCCGGCTCGCCGGCCGCCTACGTGCCGGTCAAGGCCTTCCTGCTCGACAGCCTGCCCGACGCCCTGCAGAAGCGCTTCGCCGGACGGCCCGCCGAACAGCTCGAGGCGGTCATGACCGGGGCGCGGGCCCCGGAGGTCCAGGCGGTCGTGCAGCTGGGCCTCGGGCAGGCCTACCTGGCCGAGAGCAAGTTCGACGAGGCCATCCTGGCCCTGCGCTCGGTGGCCGTGCGCTACTTCAGCGCCCGGGAGCACGCGGCCGCGGCGCTCTACTTCCTGGCCAAGGCGGCCGACGGGGCCGAGAAGGCCGCCAAGTCGCCCGGCGCCAAGGCGACCTACGCCGGCCTCAAGGACGACGCTCTCAAGCAGCTCAAGGCCGACTACGCCGACAGCCCCTACGCCACCCGCTGACCCTGCACCTCCCACCCGCAACCGTGTTGCCACCCCGTCCCACGACGATCGCCCTGCCCCAGGCTCTGGCGCCTGCGGGTGGGGATCGGTATCCTTCCGCCCTTCCCCCCCTTCACCTCCGGGTGCGCCCCGGAGCCCAGCCTGGAGCCCGATCCGTCATGCCGCAGAAGCTCGCCCGCCTGCTCGCCGTGGCCCTCGCCCTCTTCGTGCTCGTCCCGGCCGCCGCGTACGCCGCCGACAACACGTCGATCGGCACCGAGTCGTTCTTCGAGTCCGTCATCAACTGGGGCGGCTGGGTCGGCTGGGTGATCATCGCCCTGTCGATCTGGACCGTGGCCATGATCATCGAGATGGCCGTGAACCTGCGGCAGGAGAAGCTGGTCGATCAGGAGGTGGTGGACGAGCTCGAGGCGCTGCTCGAGGAAGAGGAGTACCAGGAGGCGCTCGAGCTGTGCGAGACGCAGCCGAACTTCATCACGAACTGCATCGGCGCGGCCCTGCCCCGCCTGAACGAGGGCTGGGACAAGATGAAGGAGGCCATGGAGAACGCCGCCGGCGTGGAGTCCATGAAGCTGCAGCAGAAGGTGGGCTGGCTGCTGTTCCTCTCCAACATGGCCCCCATGCTCGGCCTGTTCGGCACGGTGGTGGGCATGATCCAGGCCTTCAAGGAGATCGTGCGCCTGGGTGCCAAGGTGACGCCCACCGACCTGGCGGCCGGCATCTCGGCCGCGCTCATCACGACCTTCGACGGCCTGATCGTGGCCATGCCGGCCCTCTTCGCCTACCAGTTCTTCCGCAACCGCGCCTCGCGCCTGACGATCGTGTTCGGCGGGATGCTCGAGGACATGACGAACCGCTTCCGCAACCGCTGAGCTGCTGACACGAGCTGCTGACACGAACTGCTGACCCGATCTGCTGAGACTGCCTGCTGACGGGGGGCGTACCTCGCGCCCCCCGGTCCTGAACCCCGGACGTCCGACCCTCCCCCCGGAGCTGCCCCATGGCCATCAAAGTCGAGCAAGGCGACGACACGACGATGAACATGACGCCGATGATCGACATCATCTTCAACCTCGTGATCTTCTTCATGCTCACCCTGGACCTCTCGTCCAAGGAGTACGTCCCGCTCACGCTGCCCTTCGCCTACCACGGCGTGGAGGACAAGGACGACACCGCCGACCCCATCCAGGCCCTGAAGGTCGTGGTCAACGTGCTGCCCGACGGCAAGATGATCCTGAAGGGCCTGCCCTGGGACCTGAGCACGAAGGACGTCAAGGAGCAGACGGCAGCGCTCCGCGCGCTGCACCGCGAGCTGCTCGACGTCACCTCGCCGACAGCCGGGCTCAACACGCGAGAGCCCGACGGCCACTCCAAGATCGCGCTCCAGATCCACGCCGACCGGGACGCCATGTGGCGCTACGTCCAGTGGGTGATGGGCGTGGCTTCGAGCAAGCAGACCAAGATCTACAAGATCTACTTCAGCGTGAAGCAGCCCGGCCCCGCGGAGGCCGGCGCGCCGGGGGCGGGGCCGCGGGGGGGGGGCCGGGCGCGGGGGGGGCGG
>CAZPOZ010000141.1:0-7420 GCA_964588235.1 uncultured Planctomycetales bacterium | reverse complement strand
GGGCCCTCCCGGACGGCCCGCGCCCACGCCCGACCCGCCGCCGTGGCAGCCCGGGGCCGCGCGGGCCGAGATGCAGCAGCACGTGCTCGGTCCGCTGGCCGTCGAGGTGCTCGACGACCTGGTCCTGGACGGCTGGCCCGGCGAGCGCAGCGCGGCGGCCCCGCTGCCCGAGCCCGTGCTGCGGGAGTCGCGCGACGCCTGGCTCGCGGGGTGGATCGCCGGCCAGGCGGGCCTGCTCGCGCCGGGCACGCCGAACCCGGTGACGGTGCGCGAGGGCCTGGCCAGCGTGGCGGCCGGCCCGGAGGCTCAGGCGCGCATCGCCACCGCGGCGGAGACGCTCCGTCGCAACGAGACCGGCCTGATCGAGGTGGACGCCCGCGTCGTCGAGGCGACCGCCGCCGCCGCCGAGGCGCTCGCGCGGCGCCCGGGCCTCAACCCGCTGCCGGGCGCGGGGGCCTGGGTGGTGCCCCAGGCGCAGCTCCGGTCGCTGGAGGAGGAGCTCGCGCGCCTGGAGGGCACGCCCAGCGCCTACGCCCTGCACGCGACCCAGATGGCCCGCGCCACGCAGCAGATCACCCTGAGGCGCGTCTCGGCGGTGGGCCTGACGCGCCAGGTGCGCGTGGCCCGCAGCGCGCAGAGCGACGAGCAGCGCTTCGTGCCGGTGCCCGGAACGGCCGAGGACGGCCTGGTGCTCAGCGTGCGGCCGGGCGTGGACGAGGGGGGCGGCCGGGTGGTGGCGGTCCGGGCGCGGGCCGCCCGGCTGAAGGTGATCGAGCAGGTCCCGCTCCAGGGCGTGGGCGGCCCGCCCCTGCGCGTGGACGTGCCGCGCTGGCACCCCGTGGAGGACCGCTCGGCGGGCACGCGGCTGGCCGAGGGCGAGGCGCTGCTCCTGCTGCTCGCGGTGCCGGAGCAGCCGGGGCAGGCGCTGCTCGTGCGCATCCTCACGCGCCGCCTGCAGTGACGCTCAGGGGCGCGGCCACCGGGTCGGGGCGGGGGCGCGTTCTCGGCGACGCACGACGGCCAGCACGGCCCCGACGGCCAGCAGGTCGAGCAGCACGTCGAGCACGGAGGCGCCCCGGCTGGCGAAGAACGACTGCACGGTCTCGTCGGCCACGGCGAGCACGGCGGCCGCGAGCAGGACCCAGGCCACGCGGTGGCGCACGCCCGCGAGGGCCCAGGCCAGGAGCGCGGCGAACCCGGCGTAGGCGGCGACGTGCCCCAGCTTGCGCAGGCCCTTGTGGACGCGCAGGGCCCAGAGCTCGTCCAGGCCCAGGTCGCGCAGCCAGGGCAGCAGCAGCTGCTGGGTGCGCACGGAGGAGCCCAGCCCCGTGGCGAGGGCCAGGGTGCCCAGGGCCCAGCCCAGCAGCAGGAGGAGGAGCAGGCGCTGGCGCGGCACGCGTCGGGCTCCCGGGAGACGCCGGGCGGCCGGCGGCAGCCGGGAGGCTACGGCTGCGCGGCGCGGCGGGCAAACCAGGCCTCGAGCAGCTCGCGGGCGATGCGGAAGGCCCGATGCAGCGCCTCCACCGGGGCCGGGCCGGTGCGCACCTCGACCCGGCCGTCCGGTCGCAGCACCTCCAGGGTCCCCGGGCGCTCGCCGTAGCGTCTGATCTCCTCGCCGACGCGAAGGGCCAGCCGCAGCGGGGCGATGCGCCCCCGGTGGAACGACGCGGTCCAAGCCTGCCGGAAGCAGGGCGGAGGGGCCGGCACGGGGATGATCGAGTAGACCTCGCGCTCCTCCTCCCCGAGCAGGGTCAGGCAGACGGTGAGCGTCGGGCCCAGGCGCGGACGCAGCCGGCACCGGCCCAGCGCGTCCTGGACCTCGCCGCCGGGGCGCACCGGGAGCGGCGCCGTGAGCAGCAGCGCGGGGTCGTACAGCCACGGGCCCTGGTCGTCGTAGACCACCACCGCCGCGTGGGCCTCCTCCGTGACCAGGTTGTGGCCCAGGGTGCAGTGCGCGTTCTCCCCCAGGCCCCGGAACAGATCCCGCAGCGCGTAGGACAGCGAGAAGGAGGTGCCTCCCAGGCCGTGCGCGGCGTTCTCCCGCAGCAGGCGGTCGGTCGTCCGCGGCCACGCCTCGGGGGAGCCGGGCGCCGCGACGATGGCCAGGTTGTTCGAGAGGTTCTCGAAGGGCGTCGCCGTCAGGAACGCGTCGTAGACCCGCTGCCGCCGCTCCCGCGGCGTCAGATCCTCCACGCCGTCGGCCTCGAGGGCCAGGAGGCGCAGCCGATGGCGCGTGATGACGTCCAACGGGTCCCTCGGGGGGCGTGCGGTGGGACCCCCCGGGACCAGTCTACCCCGGACCTCCGGGCGGCGCGGCGGGCGGGGCGGCCGGGGGCTGGGGCGCTCGCAGGAGCCAGCCCAGGCCCAGACGCTGCGCCGCGCCGGGCAGCGCCCTCCAGGTCAGCCAGGCGACGCCCGCGCCCAAGAGGACCCCCGCCAGCAGGTCGGTGGGCCAGTGCTTGCCCGAGTAGAGCCGTTGGAGGCAGACCAGCGCCCCGTAGAGCGCCGCCACCAGGCCCAGCCGCCGGCGCGCCAGGGCCAACGCCGTCACGAAGACGCCCACCGTCAGCGCGTGCCGGCTGGGGAAGGCCGGGCTCGTGGAGCCCGAGCTGTGCAGGGCGAGCGCCGAGGGGAGCGACGCGCACGCGGCCTGCTCCTCGGGCGTGCGCAGCAGCGGCGACAGCACCTCGGTCGGCCGCGGGCGGCGGACCGTGGCCCAGAACAGGTCGGCCAGCAGCATGCTCAGGCCCCAGGCGGCGGCGGCCGTCAGCAGCACGCGCACGGCCACCCGCCCCTGGCGCGCCGCGACCCAGGCCGTCAGCGCCAGCAGCAGCACCACCGGGAGCGTCTTGCTCTCCACCGCGCGGCAGAGCGTCTCGAGGGGCTCGCCTCGCCAGGTGCAGGTGACCAGGTGCACCACGTCGCGCTCGAGCCGCTCGAGCCAGGAGAGCCCCTCGACGGCGGAGGACGCGGCGACCGGGACGGGGAACGACACCGGGGCAGGATACGCGCCACCCCGGCCCCGTGGCACCCCTCCCGCCGACCTCGGCCTTCAGGCGGGGAAGCGCACGCTCACGCTCGTGCCCTGCCCGGGCGCGCTCGAGAGCGTGACCCGGGCGCGGTGCGCGTCGGCGTAGCGCTTGACCAGGGCCAGGCCGATCCCCACGCCCGGCGCCGCCCGCGTGAGCTCGTCGCCGCCCCGCTGGAAGGGCTGGAACAGACGCCGCTGGGCCTCCGCCGCGATGCCCACGCCCCGGTCCTCCACGCGCAGCAGCAACCCTCCGCCGCTGCGGCCGACGCTCACGTCCACCCGCCGCTCCGCGGCCGGCGCGCTGTACTTGATCGCGTTCTCCACCAGGTTGAGCACCAGCGGGCGCACGAGGCGCGGGTCCAGGGGGCAGGGCGGCAACCCGGCCTCCACGCTCAGGGTGAGGGCGACGCCCGCGGCCTGCGCACGGGCCGCGAGCAGCCCCACGGCGGCGCGCACCGCCTCGCCCAGGTCCCCCGGTGCCAGCTCGGCGGCGCGCACGCCGCGCTCGAGGGCGGCCAGGTCCAGCACCTGGTCCACCAGATGACCCAGGCGGCCGCACTCCTCGATGATGCGGCGGGCGTGGGCCTGCGCCGCCTCGGGATCGTCCACCCAGCCCTGCTCGAGCAGCTCGGCGTACATGCGGATGCCGGTCAGCGGCGTCTTCAGCTCGTGCGTCACGGCGGCGACGAAGTCCTCCTTGCGGCGCGCCAGCGCGACCTCCTTGCGCACGCCCCGCAGGAGGAAGACGAAGCCCAGCGCCGTGACGCTGACCAGCGCGGCGACCAGCAGCACGAAGCGCAACCGGGCGTCGCGCCAGACGGCCTGGGCGGCCGCCTCGTCGGGACGGGCGACCAGCAGCAGCGCCGGCGCCACGTCCGCCAGGCTCCCCAGCGTCTCGGCCTCGAGCGCCTCCGCCAGCGAGGCCCGCTCCACCTCGGGGCCGGGGCCGCCCGCCGGGGCGAGGTCGCCCGGCTCCAGGCGCCCGCGCCAGCCCACCAGGGCCGGGCCCACGCGCGTCCAGCCCGGATCGGCCCCGCGGGCCGGGTCGATGCCGTAGCCCTGGAGCAGCCAGCGGTCGCGGGCGACCTCGCGGCGCTCGGGATGGGCGGCGGGGATCCACACCAGCCTCCAGGCGACCAGCGGGGGGCCGGGGGCGCCGCCCGCGCGCGCCAGGTAGTGGAAGGGCGTGACGCGCACCGCGACCGGCTCCTCGCCGGCGCGCCGGAAGAAGCCCTCGAGGTAGGGCGTGGATCCGGGCGCGGAGGCCGGCGCCCGCTCCGAGCGGCTCCCGTCGCCGCCGTCCTCCGGCGGTCGGCCGGCCGGGGGCTGGAGCCGGCTGCGCACGTCCAGCTCCTCGAGCAGCTGCCCCTGCTCCTCGTTGGCCATCACCAGCGAGAGGGGCACGGGCTCCACGGGCGCCAGGCGCAGCCCGGGGTCGGAGGGCGCGCTCTCGATCCGCGTCCGGAGCGCGAGGCCGTAGCCCTCGAGCAGCCCGACGAGGCCCGGCGCCTCGCCGGGGCCGACCACCTCCGGCCGCGCGAAGGCCCCCTTCGGGCCGGCCTCCCACTGGAACCAGCCCAGCAGCCGCGGGTCCTCCGCGGGCACGAGCAGGGGCCCCGGCCGGGCGACCAGGCTGCCGCCACGCGCGTCGGCGAGCAGCACCTGCGCCTGGTACTCGTAGTACGGCCGGCGCGACTCGCGGCCCCGAAGGCGCTCCAGGCCCTCCACGGCCGCGCGCGCCTGCGCCTCCAGCGCCTCGCGCGCGGCGCGCCGGCGGGCGCGGGCGAGCGCCTCGTGCTCGCCCACGAGGCTCGCCCAGCCCAGCCAGGAGAACCCGACGGCGGGCACGAGCAGCAGGCAGCCGAAGAGCAGCAGCGGGCGCTGGAGCAGCCCCCGGCGGGCGGCGCGCGCGCTCATCCCCCCCACCGGTAGCCCAGGCCGCGGACGGTGAGGATCAGCCGGGGGTTGGCGGGATCGGGCTCGAGGCGGCGCCGGAGCGCGGCCAGGGTGTTGTCCACGGTGCGGGTCTCCACCCGCGCGGTCGGGTACTTCCAGACCTCGAGCAGGAACTCCTCGCGCGTGACCACGTTGCCGGTGCGCGCGCGCAGGTGGCGCACGATCTCGCCCTCGCGCGGCGTGAGCGGGATCGTCTCCGCGCCGCGGCGCGCGCACAGGCGGCCCAGGTCGAAGGTGATGCCCCCCGCCTCGAAGGTCTCGCCGTCGCCGCGGTCCATCCGCGCCCGACGCACCTGGGCCCCCACCCGCGCCACCAGCTCGGGCAGCGAGAAGGGCTTCGTGACGTAGTCGTCGGCGCCCAGGGTGAGGCCGCGCACGCGGTCGTCCTCGGCCCCCTTGGCGGTCAGGATGATCGTGGGCAGCTTGCTGCCGCCCCCGCGCAGCCGCCCCACGACGTCGAAGCCGGAGAGCCGCGGGAGCATCAGGTCGAGCAGCAGGACGTCGAAGCCCCCGCGCTGCGCCCGCTCCAGCCCGCTGGCGCCGTCGGCCGCGAGGGTCACGTCGTAGCCCACGTGCCGCAGCGCCTCGGCGAGCCCCTCGGCCAGCGAGGGCTCGTCCTCGACGACCAGCACGCGGGGGGCGGCCAGGGCCATGCCGGGATCCTACCCGCCGCTCACCGGGGGTCGATCACGCGCAGGACGCGGCCCTGCACCTCGAGCACGAGGTCGCCCTCCTGCGAGAGCCGGGCGTTCTCCTCGGCCGTGGTGGTGCGCAGCAGCTCGTAGAAGCGCTCGCTCCAGCGGGTCACGGTCTCGGCGGCCGCGGGGTCGGCCACCCGCACGTCCACCCAGCCGGCCAGGCGCCGGTAGAAGGTGCGGTTGCCCACCTGGCGCACGCCGGGCACGTCCACCGACTCGACGTCACGGTCGTCGCGCGCCCCGCGCCAGACGCGCTGCGCGCCGGGCGCGCGCTCCGCTGCGCGCCGCTCCTGGTTGGCGGCCGACTGCGCAACGCCGCCCCCTCCGCCGGCCTGGCGGGTCTGAGCCTCCAGCTCGGCGCCGGCGCGGCGCACGTTGGCGGCCACGGCCCCGTGGCTCGCGGCCTCGTCGGCCAGGAACGCGGTGTACTCGGTCAGGATGCCGAAGCGCGTGGACAGGCGCACGATCTCGTCCACCAGCTCGGGCTCGCGCGCGCCCCGCAGGCGGATCGCGTCCACGAGGACCGCGATCCGGCGGGTGGCCCACACGCGCGCGGGGAAGTCCTCGGTCAGCCCCTGGCCGCGCTCGGCCGCGTCGAGCAGGTAGTGGTACTCGCGCTCGAGCGCCCCGTCGCGGCCGGAGAGCACGACCTCGCGCCGACCCCCCTGGGCGTAACGGCCGGCGAGCACCACCTGGGAGCCGCGGAAGAGGTCGGGCACGACCTCGGGCAGCACCTCGGTGGCCGACAGGCCCCCGAAGCTCAGGCGCAGGTCGGTGAGCACGGGGTAGCGCAGCTTCTCGTAGAGCCCGCCGACCTTGACCTCCACGTCCTCGCGGGGCAGCACGTAGGCCGGCGCGCCGTGGTTCTGCAGCGCCAGCCGGTCGAGCAGCACGGCGTCCACGTCCACGCCCACGCCCAACACGAACAGCCGCGTGGCGCCCCCACGGTTGGCCGCGACCGCCCGCGCCACGATCTCCGCCGGGTCGGTGACGCCCACGGTGGGCCGGCCGTCGGTGAGGAACACGATCGCCCGCGGCAGGCCGGCGTCGCCGCCGTCCCCGCCGGCCGCCCCCAGGGCCGCGCTCAGCGCCCCCTCGATGTTCGTCCCGCCCACGGCCTTGAGCCCGCCCACGAACTCCAGCGCCTCGCGGCGCGTGGCGTCCGAGACCGCCGTCGGGCCGCTCCACAGCGGTCGGACGGCGCTGTCGTAGGCGATCACGTTGAAGCGGTCGGGCTCGGCGAGCGCGCCGATCACCTGGCGCAGGGCGGAGCGGACCTGCTCGAGCTTCTCGCCGGCCATCGAGCCGGACGTGTCCACCACGAAGGTGATCTGCTTGGGCTGGGCGGCCCGCGCGGCAGCGTCGGCGACCGTGGGCGTGGCCAGGAACAGGAACCAGCCGCGGTCTTCGTCGCGCGGCCACCAGGTGAGCAGGCTGGCGCCGACGTCGTTGCGCGAGGGAGTCCAGTAGAGCAGGAAGTCGCTCTCGGGCCGGACGTCGCGCGCGACGAACGAGGCCACGGCGCGGCCCGGGGCGGGGCGCTCGACGCGGATCTCGTGCGTCGGGCTGTAGACGGGGCCCAGGGGGCCCGGGGCGCGGACGTCCACGCGCACCGACACCTCGTGGAGCGGGGCCGCCGAGTGCTTCTCGGTGGCCAGGGGGTAACGCAGCTCGACGGTGCCCGCGTCCTGGGCGAGCACCTGCTCGTAGGCCAGGCGCACCTTGCGGCGCTGCC
>CAZPOZ010000140.1:0-7420 GCA_964588235.1 uncultured Planctomycetales bacterium | reverse complement strand
CCCGACGAGGTCGCGGCCCAGGAACGAGATGCGGCCCTCGTGGACGCGGGCCGTCTCGGGGGGCAGGAGGCGCATGACGGTCAGCGAGGTGACCGACTTGCCGGAGCCCGACTCGCCGACGACGCCGAGGGTCTCGCCCTCGGCGATCGACAGGCTGACGCCGTCCACGGCGCGCACGACCTTGTCCTCGGTGTGGAACCAGGTGCGGAGGTTCTCGATCTCGAGGAGCGGGGCGTCGGGTTGGGCCATGGGCGGGGATTCTCGGGGGGCGCGGGGGCGGCGTCAACGCCGCCCCGGGTTGGGCGGCGCCGGGGCGGCGCGTGTAGGCTGGGGCGATGTCCCGCGCCGTCGAGCCGCCTGCGGAGAGCCAGGGCCACGGCGACGGCTTCGTCTCGCGCACGCTCTGGCTGGCGGAGCGGGCCAAGGCCGGCGATTCGGCCGCCCTGACCGAGCTGCTCGAGCGGGTCCGGCCGCGCCTGGAGCGCTGGGCGGCCCTGCGCCTGGGCCCGCTGCTGCGCACGCACGTGGACGTCGAGGACCTGGTGCAGGAGACGCTGCGCCGGGTGTGGCAGGCGTTGCGGCACTTCGAGGGCCGCACGGCCAAGGACATGGAGCGCTGGCTGCGCAGCATCCTGGAGAACCGCATCCGCGACGACGTCGATCGGCTGGCCACGGCCAAGCGCGACGCCACGCGCCAGCGGCCGCTGGCGGCCGAGCCGGCGGGCCGGGCCCCGACGGCGAGCCAGATCTCGCTCCGGCTGGAGGAGCAGCGTCGGGTGGTGGACGCGATGCTGGCCTTGCCGGAGGCCGACCGGCTGATCCTGCGCCTGATCCGGTTCGAAGGTCGCAGCTACGAGGAGGCCGGCGAGGCGCTGGGGATCAGCGCGAAGAACGCGGGCGTGCGGCTCGTGCGCGCGATGCAGGCCCTGCGCGAGCGCCTGGCGGAGCGGGCGCGGCCGGCCTGACCGGGCGAGGCCGCCCGAGGCATGCACGGTCGCCGGACGGGGCGGATCGGACGCGGCCCGGTCGCTTGACACGCCGCGCCCGCAGCCGGACGATCGACCTGGGCTCCGGGTGGTGCGCTGCCCTCCGTCGGGCCCGAGGACGGTCTCTCCGTGCGCAGCGCGCAGGAGATCCTCGGCGGCGCCTGCGTCCCGTGGGGCGCCTGGAGCCGCATGAGCGTGTTCACCTTCCACTTGGCGAGGCCCCCTCTGGGCACCGCGGTCCGGGCCCTCCTTCGCCCTCCCACCGGGCGGGACGTGCGGGGCCTCCAGCACGCCGAGTGCCTGGCCAGGATGACGCTCGGGGCGCCGATCCTCTCCCCCGCGCGCATGCAGCTCCGCCAGCTGGCGATGTTCGCCGCCTGGGAGAGCCAGGCTGCCGTCGACGACTTCCTGGCCGGGACGGCGCTGGGCCGGGTGCTCGCCGACGGCTGGCACGTGCGCATGGAGCTCCTGCGCCGCTGGGGGCACGTCCGCGAGCTCGACGGGCTGGTCGAGGCCGGCGGTGCGCACGATCCGGCCGCCCCGGTGGTCGCGGTGACGCTGGCGCGGATGCGGCTGACCCAGGTCCCGCGCTTCATCCGCTGGGGCAAGCCGGTCGAGGAGCTGGTCCGCGACCATCCGGGCCAGACCTTGGCGCTCGCGGCCATGCGTCTGCCGCGCACGGTCTCGACCTTCTCGGTCTGGACGTCCCAACGGGAGATGCTCGACATGGTCCGCGGCCGGAGCGCGGTCCCGCGCCCCGAGCGTCACGCGACGGCGATGGCCGAACGCCAGCGCCAGGACTTCCACCTGGAGTTCACGACGCTCCGGTTCAGGCCGATCGCCGAGCACGGGAGCTGGGAGGGGCGAACCCGGATCGTCCCCGCGTGAGGCACGTCGCGGCCCGGCCAGCGGGGAGCCCGGCGAAGCAGCTTGCGGGCTCCTCGCCGCCGACGGTGGGGACCTCGGGTCGCCCAGGCTCCACGTCCCTCCGCACGTTCACGCACGTCCATGGGGAGGTCGTTTCACCACCCGTTCCAGCCCGCTCAGCGGCAGGGAGCCCGGCGAGGATCACGGTCACCGCAGGGGCCCCCTCGGCCGTGCGCGGGTCGCGCCCGGCGGGAGCACCAACACGGGCTCGCGCGCCGAGAGGTCCAGGGCGAGCACGGGCCCGTCGTGCACGCGCAGCCGCAACGCCGACGGCCGGGGCGCACCCGAGGGCCACATCGCGTAGGCCTGCGCCTCCGCCCCCGTGCCGGGGAGCACCAGCCGGCTCACGGTGAAGGCCTCCGCCGGCGCGCCCGCCGTCGCAGGCTCCGCCTCCAGCATCACCGCCTGCCCGGCGACCTGCCGGCGCACCGCGAACGGCTCGAAGCGCCACGCCCCCGCCAGCGGGACCGCGAGCTCCACGAGGTCGGCCGCCCCCCGGAAGGACCTGCTCACCGCCTCGCGGGCCGGGCCCACGCCCTCGACCAGTTCGGCGCCGAAGTCGCGGTCGGCCTCCAGGCCCTCCAGCACCGCCTCCCCGGAGGCCCCCGTGGCGACGAGCACCGAGCCGGCCCCCGGTCGCAGCGGCAACGGGCTCACGCTCACCGTGGCCCCGGGGACGGCCTGGCCGGCGGGCAGGACCACGCGCAACGTGACCGTGGCGCCACGGCGCGCCTGCACGCGCAGGTCCGCCGCGGCCAGGTCCGAGGGCGAGAACCGCGTCCAGCCGGCCCGGAACCGCCGCCGGCCCTCGACCTCCAGCACGAGCGCGTACCGCAGCCACACCGGCCCCCGCGGCTGCGCCTTGTCCAGCCAGGGGCCCAGCGCCAGCACGCCCTCGGGGGCCTGGAGCAGCTCGAGGTCCAGGGCCTTGCCCGGCACCGGGCGGCCCTCCTCCTCCGGGAGCACCGTCGCCGTCGAGAGCCCCACCACCCGGGCGCCCGGGCCGGGGTCGAAGGAGAGCCGGCGCCCGCGCCCCGGGACGGGCACGCAAGGGCTCGGCACCAGCGCCAGCGCGTCGCCCAGCCGCAGGCCCGAGCCCGCCGGCGCCCCGGGCGCGGCGGGCGGAGGCCGCAGCAGGCTCCCGCCGGCCGCCACGGCGGCCACGGCGAGCGCGCCCCAGGCGGCCCCATCGATCCAGCGCATGGCTCGGCCCTCCGTCGAGAGGTCGGCCCCGCGGGCCGCGAGCGCCCGCGGGGCCGACCGCGCGCCGCCTACGGCGTGGCCACCACGATGTTCGTGTCCACCACGGGCGCCGTGGTGTCGTTCGCGGCCAGCGTGCGGCCCTTCACGTTCGCGTGCGCCGTGGTGACCGAGCCGGCCGCGACCTCGAAGTAGACCCGGCCGTTCACCACGCGGTGCGGGCTCTGGTAGTGGCGGCTGGCGCTCGTGGCCACGCTCGTCAGCGCCAGCGGCATCGACTGCGGGCGCGTGATCGAGTGGCCGCCGGCCCCCGCGGCGTAGGCGTAGTCGCTGATCTCCGGCTCGTCCACCACCTCCGCGTCCCACCAGGCGAAGCCCTGCGCCTCGCGGTACGTGCGCAGGGCGAGCTGGCCGTAGGTGGCGAAGCTGCAGCGGTCGATGCGCGTGGCCGACGACCAATCCGACGTGCGGTCGGTGAGCGCGACCTCGACCCAGTCGTGCTTGCTCACCACCAGCTCCAGGTACTGCGAGAGGCCGCCCCAGACGCGCATCTGGCCCTCCAGCGGCGCCGAGGGCAGGGTCACGGCCGTCTCGGGCACGTTGGGGATGTCGTCGGTCGTGAAGAAGTCGCACGCCGACGCGGCCGCGCAGGGGATGTAGTCCACGGAGTAGGTCACGTCGTCCACGAGCACGATGCGCTCGTCGGAGCTGTACAGGTACTGGCCCGGCGTCATCTCCACGCTGAAGTACTTCGCGGTGGCGTGCGCGTAGTTGCCCGCGCTCGCGTCGCGCAAGGCGAACGCCCCCAGCGCCAGCGCCCCGGCGAACAGCAGCACGTTCCTCGTCGTCCTGGTCATGCGTCTTCTCCGCCACGGCAGGACGGGCCCCATCGCACGCCCTCGACCGTGGAACGGCGGGACCGTAGGCGTCGGCGCGCCCGCGCGCAAGAGCGCCTCGCCGAGGCGGGAGCGGACGGGCGCCGCGCACGGGAACGTGCGCCCACGGCCATTGGGACGCGATCCGTGCAGGATCCCGCCCGCTCGACCCGAGCAATTGTTAACGATTTCTTCAGGGCCCCGCCGCGTTGCGGGCGCCGTGCGTGGACGGCGCCCGGACCCCGCCCCTCACACCCCGGTGTGCCCGAACCCGCCCTGCCCCCGCGCCGTCGCGGGGAGCGCGCTCACCGGCAACCAGGACACGCGCGTCACCGGCGCGACGAGCAGCTGCGCGATGCGCATCCCGCGCTCCACCACGAAGGGCTCCCGCCCCAGGTTCACCAGCAGCACCTGCAGCTCGCCGCGGTAGTCGGAGTCGATCGTCGCCGGCGCGTTGGGGAGCGTGATCCCGTGCCGCAGCGCCAGCCCGCTGCGCGGGCGCAGCTGGGCCTCGTAGCCCTCGGGCACGGCGATGCGCAGCCCCGTGGGGATCAGCCGGCGCTCCAGCGGCGCGAGGGCGACCGGAGCCTCCACGGCGGCGGCCACGTCCAGGCCGGCGCTGCCCGCGGTGGCGTACGCCGGCAGGGGCAGGTCGCGGGCGTGCCCCAGCACCTCGACGGGCAGCGGCACGGGGTCGGCGGGCACGCTCATCGGCCGGACCCTACCGGCGCCCCCCCCCAGCCCCGAGGCGCCCGTGGTAGCGTCCGCTCCCGACGACGGAGGGCTTCTCGTGCAGACCGACCCGGGCCCCGGACGCAGGGGCGCCACGCGGACCGTGCAGGTGCTCGCCGGCTTGGTGATCGTGGTCGCGGGCCTCAAGGTCGCGGCCCCGTTCCTCGTCCCGATCGTGGCCGCCGCGTTCGTCGCCGTCGTCGCGCTGCCGGTCGAGGCCCGCCTGCGCGCCTGGGGCCTGTCCAAGGGCCTGGCCATCGCCCTGACCCTGCTGGGCGCCCTGGCCGCCCTGGCCGGGTTCACCTCGCTGCTGGCCTCCTCGCTGGCCTCCTTCGGGGGCGCGCTCCCCGAGATCCGGCGCGAGTTCGACGCGCAGGTGAGCGCCTGGGCCGCCTGGCTCCACCAGGCGGGCTGGGAGTCGGGCGCCGTGAGCCTGCGCGACAAGCTCGACCCCAACACCCTGCTCGACCTCGTCACGGGCACGACCGAGGGCATCCTCTCGGTGCTGTCCTCCTTCGTCGTGATCCTGCTGCTGACGATCTTCGTGCTCGTCGAGGCCGACGACGTCCCCGCCAAGCTGCGGCACGCGCTGGCCGACCCCGCCACCGACCTCACGCTCTACCGCAGCATGGCGCGGGGCGTGGGCGCCTACGCCTTCTGGAAGACCGTGCTCAACGCGGTCACGGGGCTGCTCGTGGCGCTCACCTGCTGGCTGCTCGGCGTGCGCGAGCCCCTGCTCTGGGGCCTGGTGGCGTTCCTGTTCAACTTCGTCCCCACCGTGGGCTCCCTGATCGTCGCGGTGCCCATCGTCCTGCTGGCGCTCGTCGAGCAGGGGCTGCTGCGCGCGTTCGTGGTGGCGATCGCCTACCTGGGGGTGAACCAGGTCATGGGCAGCGTCGTCGAGCCCCAGGTGCTCGGACGCAAGCTCGGGCTCTCCCCCCTGGTGGTGCTGCTCTCGTTGCTCTTCTGGGGCTGGATCTGGGGCCCCGTGGGCATGCTCCTCTCCGTGCCCCTGACGATGATGGTGCGCCTGCTGCTGCTGCGCAGCGACGACGGCCGGGCCCTGGGCATCCTGCTCGGGCCCCGCCCGGACGCCTGAGCCGCGCGCTGGCTACTCCAGCGGGACCGCCAGAGGCGTGAGCACGCCTGCCCGCACCGTCGCGGCCAGGCGCTCGAGGTGCACGCCGCCGAGCGAGAGGTCGAGCTCGACCGTCCCCGCAGGCAGCGGGCCCAGGAGGGTGCCCAGGCGCACCTCCACCGCCTCCCCCCACTCCAGCCGCCGCTCGGGGCCCGGACCGCCCCCGGCCGGCACGCTCCAGGGCAGCGGCCGCCCGTCCACGCGGCGCAACGCGAAGCGGCCCAGGCGCGGGTCCGGCAGCCGCTCCGGCACGATCGCCAGCATCCCCGCGGGTCTGAGCGGCACGTCCAGCTCGCCCCGCGTGGGCAGCTCGAGCGGCGGGCTGGCCCAGCCCTGTCCGAGGATCAGCAGCGCGGGGGAGGGCGCCGCCAGCCCGACGATCTCGGGCGGCGTGTCGGGCCCGGCCTCGCCGCTGAACTCCGTCCACGAGCTCCCGCCCTCCTCCTGTGGCACCGCCGCGACGACGCGCCAGGCCCCTGCTCGTCCCGCCGGCAGCCTCAGGCGCAGCACGTCGGCGGGCGCACCCGCCGCGGCCGGCGCGGCCCCGGGCCGGAAGGAGGCGTCGGGCGTCAGGGCTCCCTCCACGTCCAGCACCTCGCCGGCCCGCACCTCCACGCGGTGGCGCTCGGGCACGAACGCGCGCCCGACGCCGACCCCCAGGTCGTAGCCCCCGGGCGGCAGGGCGAGCGCCAGGACGTCCTCCTGGAGCGTGCCGTCCGCGCGCAGGACCGTGCTGGCGTACGACGGCTGCCCGTCGGGGCCCGTGGCCTCGACCGCGACCCAGACGAAGGCCGCCCCTCGCTGGCTCCAGGCCTCGGGGAGCGGCTGCGCCCGCCGTAGATGCACGCGGACGCCCCCCAGGGGCTGGCGCGAGAGGCGCACGCGATCGCCGGCGGCGACCTGCTCGGGGTCGGGCACCCAACGCCAGCCGGGCGGCGCGTCCGCGGGCCGCCGCTGCGCCTCGCCGCTCACCCGGACCCGGAGCGCCACCCCCGCCGACAGGGGCTCCGTACGGCAGGTGCCCTCCGGCCCGAGCCAGCCCTCCCAGCCGAGCTCCGCCGTCTGCCCCCGCCCCGGGAAGCTCACGGCGCGCGCCCCCCCCTCCTCGGGCCCGGGGGGGCGCAGGCGCAGGTGGACGCGCTCGAGAGGCCCCGGCCGTCCGTCGGCCACGAACGCGACGGAGGCTGCGCCGCGCGCCACGAGCCGCACGGACGGCTCCCCGACCCCGGCGACGTCGGTCTCGAGCACATGGCCCAGCGAGCAGGCCAGACCCACGTCCCAGGGGCCGGGGCCCGGCAGCGGCAGGACGAGGTCGCCCGCGGCCGGCACCTCCGCCGTCGGCAACGCCTCGGCGTCGTCCGCGCCGCGGGCGCCCGCCGGAAGCGCGTACACGCGCGCGCCGCAGGAGCGCCACGCCTCGGGCACGTCGAGCGCCACGCGCAGCACGCACGCGGCTCCCGGGGGCAACGGCGGCGCGCCACCCGCGGCGTCCCCAGCCTCCCGCCCGTCGAGCCCGGCCGGGTCCGACGGCCCGCCGCCGGCCCGACCCCGTGGAGCGGCGG
>CAZPOZ010000139.1:0-7442 GCA_964588235.1 uncultured Planctomycetales bacterium | reverse complement strand
GCAGGTGACGTCGTCCTCGAAGGGCCGCCCGCGCACGAACGCCGTCAGGTCGGCCAGCACGCCTTCGAGCACGTCGTGGGCCCGCGTGGTGCGCCGCACGTGGGCCTGGACCGACTGCTGGAAGCGCTCCTCCCCCCACAGCTCGCCTTCGCCGCCGGGCTCCCCCGGCAGGGCGTGGGCCTCGTAGATGCCGTCGGTGTAGAGCACGAGGGCGTCGCCGGGCGCGAGGGCCAGCGGCCCGGTGACGCCGAAGGGCGCGTCCTCGACCACCCCCAGGACCGGGCCCGTGCGCGCGAGCTCGCTCAGGCGCCCGTCGGCGTGCACCCACAGCGGCGCGTTGTGGCCGGCGCTCACGTAGCTCAGCGTGCCGGCGACCGGGTCGAGCAGGGCCAGGAACAGCGACATGAACTGGCCCCGGGGCAGGTCGCGCGCGAGGAAGCCGTTGAGCGCGCGCATCACGTCCTCGAGCGACGGCTGCAGGCGCAGCAGCGCGTGGACCTGGGCCCGCGTGCTGGCCATGATCAGCGCCTGCCCCAGGCCGTGGCCGCTCACGTCGCCCACGACCAGGGCCAGCCGGCCGTCGGCCAGCGGGATGGCGTCGTAGTAGTCGCCGCTGGTGGCCTCGCAGGCCCGCCCCTCGGCGGCCAGGTCGAAGCCCGGCGGGGCGGCCACGTCCTTCGGCAGCAGGCCCTGCTGGATGCTGCGGGCCAGGGCGAGCTGCTCCTCGAGGCGACGCTTGGCCGCCTCGGCCTGCGCCAGGTCGTTGCCCTCGACGGCCAGCGCGATGATGCCGCCCAGCGAGCGCAGCACGGCGAAGTCCGACTTGGTGAACTCCTTGGCCTGGTAGGTGCTGTCCACGTAGAGCACGCCCAGGTTCTTGGCCTTCACCGGCAGCGGCACGGCCATCATCGAGAGCAGGCGCAGGTCCACGATCGAACGCCCGAGCGCCGCCGCGGACGCATCCTCGGCGTCGATCGTCAGGTGGGGCTCGCCGCTGGTCCAGACCTTGTCCACCACGCTGCTGCTGTAGCGCAGCGTCAGGGGCAGGTCGGCACCCTTGGAGCTGCGCGCCACGCGGGCCGTCGGGCGCCCCTCGGCACCGGCCAGCAGCAGCACGCCCCGGGCCGCCCCGGTGACCCGGATCGCCCGGTCCACCGCGTGCCGCAGCAGGGTGGGCAGGTCGCGGGGCCCGTAGAGCTCCTCGACCGACTCCATCAGGATGGCCACGTTGCGGCGGTCGCGCTCGGCGTCGCCGGTGAGCAGGTCCCAGGGGCTCATGCGCCCTCCGGCACGAGCCGCACGCGGATCAGGCAGCCGCCGTCGGCGGAGAGCACGCGCTCGAACTGCGCGCTCAGGGTGTGGATCAGGAACAGGCCCCGGCCGCGCGGCGACTCCATGTCGGGCGGCACGGTCACGTCGCGCAGCAGCAGGGCCCGCGGATCCTTGCCGGTGCCGGGGTCGTTCACCTCCAGCAGCAGCCCGTCCTCGCGGGCGGCCAGCCGCACGGTGACGTTCTCGCGGCCGTCGTTGCGCGAGCCGTGCTCGATCGCGTTCTGCACGACCTCGGTGGCCACCAGGGCGGCGTCCTCCACCGAGTCCTCGGGCCAGGCCTGCCCCTCGAGCAGGCCCTCGAGCATCTTGCGGAACGGGCGCACGAACGCGAGATCGCTCGGCAGGCGGACCATGATGGCGTCGGGCAGGCCTTGGAGCATGGTCGCGGGCGTGGGGCGGTTCCCGTCGGGAGGTGCGCCGTACGATACCGCTCCCCGCGGCGCTCGGGAAGCGCCGCGAGCCCGTCGGCGCAGGCCCGCAGAGGGGGAGGCCGCCGCCGCGCGCCCCCGCGCGCGGCCGCCCGTAGGATCGGCCGCCGGCGGCCTGCGGAGCCCTCGAGCGCATGGTGGTCCTCGGACTCAACGCCTACGGTCACGACGCGGCCGTGGCGCTGCTGGTGGACGGCCGCGTCGTCTACGCCGCCTCCGAGGAGCGCAAGGACCGCGTGCGGCACAGCGGGGCCTTCCCCGCCCGCGCCCTGGCCGAGGCCCTGGCCACGGCGGGCCTGGGCCCGCAGGCGGTCGATCGCGTGGCCTTCCCCTGGACCCGGGGCATGGCGCGGATGCGGAAGGCCCTGCACGTGCTGCGGGGCTGGCCCCGCTCGAGGGCCTTCCTGCGCGAGCGGCCCGACCCGGCGCTGCCGGACCGTCGCGGCTACCTCGCGGCGATGGCCGGCCTCGAGGACGACCTGCGGGCCGCGGGCGTGACGGCCCCCGTCGTGCGCGTCCCCCACCACCTCGCGCACGCGCGCTCCGCGCTGCTGGCCCTCCCGGACCCCGAGGCCCCGGCCGCGGTGCTCACGGCCGACGGGATGGGCGAGTGGACCACGGCCGCGGCCTGGAGCGCGGCCCGCGGGCGCCTGCGGCCCCTGGCGCGGGCCGGCTACCCGCACAGCGCCGGCAAGGTCTACGCCGCCGTCACCGCCTGGCTGGGCTTCCGGCCGGAGAGCGACGAGGGCAAGACGATGGGCCTGGCCGCCTACGGCGACCCCGGGTCGGAGCGCGCGCGCTTCGCGCGCCGGCTCCTGAGCGCGCACCCCCGCCACCTCCTGCGCGTGGACACCTCGGCCTTCGGCTACCCCTGGGGCGAGGCCCGGCTGTACGGCGACGCCTTCCTGCGCGCGCTCGGACCCGCCCGCCGGCCCGACGAGCCGCTGCGGCCCGGCGACGCCGACGTGGCCCGCGGCCTCCAGGACGGGCTCGAGGCGGTGATCCTCGGCGCGGCGCGCGGGGCGCTGGCCGCCAGCGGGGCGCGCTCGCTGGGCCTGGCCGGGGGCCTGTTCCTCAACTGCGCGCTCAACGGGACGCTCGCCCGCGCCCTGGACGCCGACGTGCGGCCGTTCCCGGTCGCGGGCGACGCCGGCGCGGCCTGGGGCGCGGCCGCCTGGGTGAGCGAGCGGCTCTCGGGCCGCCGCGCCGGGCCGCTGAGCAGCCTGCGCCTGGGGCGCGACCTCCCGGAGGGCGAGGTGCGGCGCGTGGCCGGGGACGTGCCGGCCCTCCCCCTCGCCGGCCTGGCGCGGGAGGCGGCCTCGCGCCTGGCGCGCGGGCAGGTGCTGGCCGTGGCCCGGGGACGGGCCGAGCTGGGCCCGCGCGCGCTGGGGGGCCGCAGCGTGCTGGCCTCGCCGACGTCGGTGGCGCTCCGCGACGAGGTCAACGCGCGCAAGGGCCGCGAGGCCTGGCGGCCGCTGGCCCCCGTGGTGCGCGCCGGCGACGCGCGCTGGTTCGAGGGGCTGCGGGAGAGCCCCTACATGATCCTCACCTTCCGTGCCACGCCGGCGGCGCGGGAGCGCCTGCCCGGCGCCGTGCACGCCGACGGCACGGCCCGCGTGCAGACGGTGAGCCCCGAGGGCGAGCCGTTCCTCTGCGCCGTGCTGGAGGCGCTCGAGGCGGCCGGGCAGCCTCCGGTGGCGCTGAACACGAGCCTCAACCGTCGCGGCGAGCCGATCGCCGACGACGCGGACCAGGCGTGGGCGGCGGCCCGCGCCCTGCGGCTCGAGGCCCTGGTGCTCGGCGACCGGCTGCTGCCCCTCGCCTGAGGCCGCTCAGCGGGCCCCGCGACGGAGCAGGCTGCCCGGCGCGCGGGCCAGCAGCGTGGGCTGCGCCTCGCAGGGCGACCAGCAGCCCGGGCAGGCGTCGCGGCGGATCACGCGGCGGGCGTCGGCGGCCGTGGCCCCCGCCAGGACCTCGTGGAGCGGCCGCTCCAGCACGTTGCCCAGGCGCCGGTCGTAGACCGTGCAGGGGTAGACGCTGCCGTCGGCCGCGAGGAACACGCTGGCCCGCCCGCTCAGGCAGGGCTCGGGGCTGCGCCCCGTGCGCAGGTGCCGCTCCACGCGCTCCAGGTAGGCGCGCTCGATCCAGTCCACGGCGCTCAGGCGCCCCGTGCGCCGCGCCAGCAGGCGGCGCACGGCCGAGCCCGGCCCCGCGGCCGGGGGACCGAGGCCGGCGGCCTCGTTGCGGTAGTAGTGCGCGCTGCGCGTGAACACGTTCAGGTGCAGGTCGCGCCAGCCCGTGCCGGGGACCCGCGCCGCCACGGCCGCCAGGGCCTCGTCCACCGCGTGCGCGTTGGCGTCGGAGAGCGTGAGCCCGAGGTAGGCCCGGACGCCGGCGAGGCCGCGCACCGCGGCCCAGGTGCGGCAGAGGTTCTCGAAGGCGCCGGGGCGCCCGCGCAGGCGGTCGTGCAGCTCGGGCGGACCCTCCAGGCTCAGGGTGAGGAAGAAGCGCGGGACGCCCAGCGCGGCGATGCGGCGCACGCCCTCGACGATGCGCTCCGTGCGCTGGCCGGTGGTCGGGAAGTCGAGCAGCGCCAGCCGCGGGAGGGCGCGCACGACGGCCTCCACGACCTGCTCCAGGTCGTCGCGCAGGAAGGGCTCGCCGCCGGTGAGGTTCACCCAGCGCACGTAGGGCGCCTGTGCGAGCACGCGCCCGACCTCCTCCGGCGTGACCTCGCGGCCCTTGCGCTGCGCCCAGATCGAGCAGGCCTGGCAGCGGCAGTCGCAGCGGTCGGTGAGCGCCCAGATCACCTTGAAGGGCAGCCGGCTGCCCAGCCTCACGGCCAGCGCCCGGCGCGCCAGGCCCGCGTACTTGAGCAGCGGGCCCGGGCCGAGGCCGCTCATCGGCCGGCCGTGGGCAGGGCGCGGCGCTGGCGGAAGCGGGCCTCCCGCAGCGCCTGCGCCTCCTCGCCCCGTCCCGTGCGCGCGAACAGGTCGGCGTGCAGGCTCGCCAGCCCGTCGGCCACGCCCAGGGAGGCCTCCTCGCCCGCCCCCCCCCGACGCGCGCGCGCGAGCGCCTCGGCCTCCTCGCGCAGGGCGAGGAGCGGCGCCTCGAGCGCCCGGGCCAGGGTCTCGTCGGCCTGCTGCGGGTCCAGGCCCGCGTCGCGGAGCGCGTCCGCCCGCTGCTGCAGGCGCTCCCGGCGCTGCTCGGGCGTGAGGTCGCGCTCGGGGGCGGCCACCGCCTGCCAGGAGGTCACCCAGCGCATGCGGCGCAGGGTGAAGGAACCCCGGGCGGCCACGTCGGCGGGCGAGGCGGGGTCGAGGCCTTCCAGCCGCAGCCGGTCGCCGAGCGCGCGGCGCATCAGCCCGAGGTCGCCCAGCTCGCTGGCCACGCGCCAGAGGCGCTCGAGGGCCTGGGCTTCGAAGGCGGGCGAGCCGCGGCCGGCCTCGTAGCCGACGGTGCGCCAGATGTCGATGGCGGCGAGCAGCAGCCCGGCCTGCAGCGCCCTGAGCTCGCGCCGGCGGCGGCCCAGGGTGGAGCTGCGCTCGATCTCGGGGTCGTCGCTGCGCAGCGTGCGCACCCAGCCCTCGATGTGCTCGACCAGCTGGAAGCGCGCCTTGCCGTCGTAGCGCCAGGCCTGGAGGTAGGTGTGGTAGGCGGCGGAGGCCTCCCCGAAGCGCCCCTTGGCGAACAGGGCTTCGCCCAGGCCGTGGTAGGCGCGCCCGTTGGCCGGGCGGTCGCGGCGCACGGCGGTCCACAGGCTCTCCTCGTCGGTCCAGGCCGCCGTGCGCGCCCAGGTGACGGCCCCCAGGGGCACGAGCAGCGCGGCCGGCGCCCAGGCCGCGAGGGGGCCGGCCCGACGGGCGAGCCAGGCCAGGGCGAGCGCCACGCCGGCCGCCAGGCAGGGCAGGACCGGGTAGAGGAAGCGCTCGGCGGCCAGCGACTTGAGGGGCACGAGCACCTGGCTCACGGGCCCGAGCGCCACCAGCCCGCCCAGGGCCGCGAAGGCGATGACGCCCCCCGCGCGGCGGGGGCCGGCGAAGATCCCGACGAGCAGCAGGGTGAGCACGAGGCCCAGGCCCAGCACCGCGGCGGGGTCGCCGAAGGAGAGCGGCACGAGCAGGTCGGTCTCGAGGCGGAAGCCGCGGGGCCAGAGCAGGCCGCCCGCGTACCAGGACACGGCCAGCAGGAAGCCCTTGAGGCTGCCCAGCGCGGAGCCCTCGGGGTGCGGCACCTGCGCCAGGCCCGGCAGGACCGACTGCCGGAGCAGCAGGTAGCCGGCCCCCACGGCGCCGAGCAGGGCGGCGCGGCTCCACGAGGTCCGCGGGGGCGGCGCGCTCCCAGCCGGCAGCGCGCGATCGCGCAGCAGCAGCAGCAGCGGGGCCACCAGCGCCGACTCCTTGGCCAGGCAGGCCGCCCCCACCAGCGCGGCCCCCCCCACGCTGCGCACGAGGCCCGGGCGGGCGAGCACCTCGAGCGCCAGCAGCAGGAGGGCCCAGGCCAGCAGGTCGCCCTGGGACGAGATCCAGGCCACGGACTCCACCGTGACCGGATGCACGCCCACCAGCGCCGCAGCGAGCCAGGTGGCCGCCGGGGCCGTCGGCAGCAGGCGCCGCAGCGTGCGCCAGGTCAGGCCCACGACGAGCAGGTGCAGGAGCAGGCTCACGGCGTGGTAGCCGACGGCGCGCTCCCCGAAGGCGGCCCGCTCCAGCGCGAAGGCCAGCGTGCGCAGGGGGCGGTACACGTCGGCGGAGATGCCGTCGCCCGTCGCGGCCGAGGCCGTGGCGGGATCCACGAGGTACGCCCAGGGGCGCACCGGGCTCAACGCGGGGTTGTGGGTGAGGAAGCGCGGGTCGTCGTAGACGAAGCCCCCCGCGAGCCCGCGTGCGTGCACGGCCGCCACGAGCAGCAGCAGCAGCAGCAGGGGGTTCAGCGGCGGACGACGAGGGGCCATGGGTCCTTCAGGGTGCGGGGCCGGACGGGGCCGTCCAGCAGCCGTCCGAACGCGGCCAGGGCCTCGCCCGTGGCGATCGACTCCATGCAGACGAACAGGCGGCAACGGCTCGAGCGGTGGTTGTCGGCCGTCAGGCAGGGGCTGCACGGCAGCCCACGGTGCAGCGCCCGCGAGCCCTCCGCCAGCGGCCCGTAGAGCGTGGGCGTGTTCGGGCCGAACAGGGCCAGGGTGGGCACGCCCAGCGCCGAGGCCAGGTGGACGGGCCCCGTGTCGTTGCTCACCAGGGCCTGGGCCTCTGCGAGGACGGCCACCAGGCCCTCCAGGTCGAGCCGCCCGGCGAGGCTGGCCGCCGCCGGGCCCGAGGCGGCCGCGACGCGCGCGCACAGGGCCCCCTCGGCGGCCAGGCCGGTGACGACCACGCGGAGCCCGCGCGCGGACGCCGCGCGGCCCAGGGCGGAGAACCCGCCCTCCGACCAACGGCGCCCGGGGAAGTTGTCGCCGCTGCCGGGGTGCAGGACCACGTAGGGTCCGGAGGGCCGCAGCCCGGCCGTGCCCGCGAGCGCCGCGGGCGTGGGCTGGAGCGCGCCGGGCACGTAGGGCGCGGGCGCGAGCCCGGCCGCCTCGGCCAGGTCGCGGAAGGAGCGGGCGGCGTGCGCGTCGGTGCGCAGGGGCACGGTGGCCGTGTAGAGGCCGCGTCGGGCGCGGGAGCCGGTGCGGAAGCCCAGGCG
>CAZPOZ010000138.1:0-7485 GCA_964588235.1 uncultured Planctomycetales bacterium | reverse complement strand
GCACGGCCACCGGCACGCGGGCGCGGGCGCGCGCCGGCGCCGGGGCGGCGGCGCGGGGTGCGCGGGCGGCCGCGTGCGCGAGCAGCTCGTCGGCCAGGGCGTGGTAGTCGGCGGCGCCGGCGCTCGAGGGCGCGTAGGCGAAGATGTGCTGCCGGTGCCCGGGGGCCTCGGCCAGGCGCACGTTCTTGCGGATGCGCGTGGAGAACACGCGGTGGCCGTAGACGCGCTGGACCTCCTCGAGGACCTCGCGGGCCAGGTTCGTGACGGGATCGACGAGCGTGGGGAGGATGCCCGAGATCGTCAGCGCGGGGTTGATCTGCGCGCGCACCATCTCGACGATGCGGTCGAGCTGCGAGAGGCCGCGCAGGGCGAAGTACTCGGTCTGGAGGGTGAGCAGCACCTCGTCGGCCGCCGCCAGCGCGTTGAGCGAGAGCAGGCCGAGCGCGGGCGGGCAGTCCACCAGCACCCAGTCGTAGCGCTCGGCGGGCAGCGCGGCCAGGGCCTGCTTGAGCCGCATCTCGCGTCCGGGCGCCCCGGCCAGCTCGAGCTCGACGGCGGCCAGGTCCTCGTGGCTGGGCACCACGCTCAGGTGCGCGGTGGAGGTGGGCAGGGTGGCGGCCTCGACGCCGGCCTCGCCGGTGAGCACGTCGTAGGCGGTGGGCGCCTCGGGCCCGGGCTCGAGCCCGAGGTGGTCGGTCAGGTTGCCCTGGGGGTCGAGGTCGACCAACAGCACGCGCTCCTCGCGCAGGGCCAGGGCGGCGCCGAGGTTGACGGCGGTGGTGGTCTTGCCCACCCCGCCCTTCTGGTTGAGGACGGCGATCACGCGCACCCCCCGAGCGTACCCCCGCGGGCAGACGCCCTGCCCTCGTGGCGCGGGTCAGACGGGCGGCGGGGGGGCCGGTTCCGCCTCGGCGTGGCCGGAGGACATCAGCCGGTCCAGGAGCACCGTGGCGAAGGCGCCCGGGGGCAGGACGAAGCGCACGACCACCGTGCGGGGCTCCTCGACCGTCAGCGAGGCCTCCTTCACCGGCACGCGCAGCGGCCGGCGGCTCCCCCGCATGCGGGCGTGGGCGGCCCGGAAGGCCTCCGGATCGGCGCCGGCCTCGGCCAGCACCTCGCGCTCGAGCCGGCCCGGCGCGCCCGAGGCCAGCCGCTGGTCGTAGCCCAGCAGCGGGCCCGTGGGCGAGGTGCGCAGCGCCGCCGCGCGCGCCCGCTCCACGGGGTCGGCCCCGGCCTCGAACAGCGCCCCGGTGGCATGCACCCAGGCCAGGTCGCCGGGCAGCACCTGGTGCAGCGTGCCTTCGGCCTCGCGGCGCTCGAGGAGGCGGTTGAACAGCCAGGACTGCCAGGCGCTGACCCAGATGCGCCGCGGGTGGGGCCCCAGCGACTCGAAGGCCTCGCGCGGGCTGCCCGTGCGCAGGAAGGCCGCCAGAGCGCGCTTCTCGCTGCGCCGCTTGCGGGGCAGCAGCTCGAAGGCCTGCTCCGGGCGGCCGGACTCCCAGGCCTCCCGGGCGGCGTTCATGCGCGGGTCCTGCTCCAGCGCCGTCGGGCGGCCGAGCAGCAGGTCGAGGAAGCCGCCCCAGTCGGCCGTCAGGATCGCCCGTCCGAGGAGGTGGCTGTCGCCCTTCGTGCCGAAGCGCTGCCCCCCGTAGGGGTTGGGCAGACCCTGCGCCGACAGCGCCTCGAGGGCCGCGCGCGCCGCGGGGACGCGCTCGGGGCGCACGCCGCGGATGCGGATCGTGAAGCGGTTGCCGGCCAGGTGGCCGATCTTGAGCCCATGGGGGTGGCGCTGGGCCGAGAGCACGCGGAAGCGGGGGCCCGACAGGCGCCGCACGCGCTCCGGATCCACCCGCGGCAGGGAGACCCATTGGCGCGTCACCGCCCGGGCGTCCTTGAGGCCCGCGTAGCCGATCTGGCGCTCGCTGACGCGCGCGGCCTTGCTGAGGAACAGCAGCGCGTCCAGCGTCGAGAGCAGCCGCTTCTCCACCTGCGCCAGCACGTGGTCGCCCTGGCCCGTGGGCGCGATCAGCGGCAGCTCCTCGACGACGAAGTCCTCGGGCAGGTGACGGATCACGCCCGAGAGGCCCACGGGCTCGCCGGGGCGCCAGGCCTCGGCGGGACCGGTCACGCGCGGCGCGCCGGGAGGCGGGTCACTTGGCGATCTCGAACGACTCGAGCACCGTGCGCAGCAGGGGGGCGAAGCGCTTCTCGCCGTCGCGCCCGATCGTGGCGCTGAGCATGTAGGTGTACTTCGGCGTGCGCCAGGCGAAGCGCATCGTGACCTCGTGCCCGCCGGCGTCCTTGCGGTTGCCGCGCAGGTTGGCGCGGTAGGCCTCGCTCACCTTCTGGTCGCCCAGGGTGCCCTTGGCCTCCTCCGCGACGCGGGGCTTCTTCAACAGGTCGCCCTCGTCCAGGTCCACCGGCCGCTTCTTGTCGGCGGCCACCAGCACCTCGGGTTTGCTCAGGTCGGGCAGGGTGAGGAAGGTGCCGTTGGGCTTCTGCCGGGGCCAGGGGAAGGACTCGAGCGCGCCCCCCGGGCAGAGCCCGAGCACCTGCTGCCAGAACGAGGTCGTGCACCACTTGCGGATGTCCTGCGGGGCCTGCTGGCGCCCGTCCACCACGAGCCCGTTGGGGTAGACGCTGAGCACCATCTCCGCGTAGCCGGCGCGGTCGTTGCCGCCCACGGCGGCCTCGGTGTAGGGGTTCTTGACCTTGTCCAGGGGCCGCGAGACCAGCCCCTTGGGCTTGGTGAACGACCAGCCCTGGAGCTTGTTGGCCACCACCTTCTCCTCGGCCGAGTCGCCCTCGGGCTGGTCCTCGGGGGCCGCGCCCTCGGGATCCTGGGGCCGCACCTCCTTGGGCTTCTCCACGGAGGCGTCGATCACCTGGAAGTCGAGCCAGATGCGGTCGAGCTCGTAGTGCAGCCCCTCGGCGTCGTCGGGCGTGGTCCAGGCCAGCAGCCGCAGGCGCAGCAGGTGCTTCTTCGTCAGCACGAGCAGCAGGTGGCCGTAGCACTTCGACTCGCTCTGCGAGACCGGGTTGACGCTCTTGCCCTCCACGCTCAGGCGCCAGGCGGGGATCTCGCCCTCGCCTTCGCCCTTGACCTTGGTCTCCTCCGACTCGGGCACGGGCCAGGCCTCGGGCTTGCCGTAGAAGCGCAGCAGGAACTCGCGCTGCGTCGGGTCGGCGCCCAGGTCGGCCAGCGACTTGCCCTCCGGCGCCGGCACCCGGCTCAGGTGCATCTGGGCGCCCTCGCCCTGGGCGGGCTTGCCGTCGTCGAGCTTGTCGAGCAGGCGGCGGGCGCCCACCTTGATGCCGTCCTTCTCCCACCCGGCGCCGGGCTGGGTCTTCGCCCAGCCCGTGGGCAGCACGAGGGAGTAGTTGTCTTCCTTGCTGAAGATCTCCTCGGCGTCGGCGCGGGGGGGCGCCCCCGGCCCCCACGGGAGCAGCAGGGAGGCGGTCAGCAGGAGGGACGGCAGGGCCGGGCGCATGACGGGGCTCCGAAGGCCGCCTCCAAGCCTACGGGAACTTGATCCCCTTGCGCACCGCCTTGAAGAGCCCGTCCAGGCCCTTCTCCGCGCCGGCGCCGCCGAACTGCGCCCGCAGGTGGAAGAGCGTGCCCTTGCTGCCCACCACCCAGCCCAGCTCGACGAACGGGTGCCCGGCCGCGCTGCCGGTGAAGCGGTAGGCCACGCCGTCGGCGCCGTTGAAGGAGGCCTTCCACCAGGGCTCCTTGCCCTTGGTGACCGTGTTCGCGTCGTCGCCCGCGCCGGTCTTCCACTGCGTCTCGCGCTCCTTGACCAGCTCCTCGGGCTCGCGGCGCGGCTGGTTGGGGCCGGAGCTGATCGGCACGCCCCGCACGTCGAAGTAGAAGTACTGCTGGCCGTCGGCCGAGCGCGCCTCCCAGGCGAACCGCTGGCTCGGGTCGCGGCCGCCCTCGAAGGAGACCGACCACAGGCCCTTGGGCTTGACCGCCTCCATGCCCGCCGTCGGCGACTTGAGCTCCTTGTCCAGGCTGTGCCCGCGCTGGTTCACCGAGGAGGGCACGGCCTCCACCGCCAGGGGGCCGCGAACGGCCTCCTTCGTGTCCAGGAAGCGCAGGCCCTTGAACAGCGCGGCCAGCGGCGGGCCGAAGGTCTCGCGCACCTCCTTGCCGCCCGTCATCGTGATGCGCCACTCGTACTGCTCGGCCTTGAGGGTGACGGCCTGGAAGACGAAGTAGGTGATCTCCTTGCCCTTGGCGCCGGCGAGCGTGAAGCGGCCGCCCTTCACGTTGCCGATCTCCACGTCGGAGGTCACCTTCGTCTTGCTGGCGTCCACGTTGCCGTCGAACACCCCCTGCACGAACTGCTGCTGCACGTTGGGGTTGTTGACCAGGCCCTCGGCCGTCGTGCCCTCGCGCAGGGGGCCGATGACCAGCAGCACCTGGCAGCGGTTCTGCGCGGGCTCCCCGTCGCCGGGCTTCTCGCGCGGCACCGAGGCCACGGCGGCGATCATCAGGCCCTCCTTGGCCTTCTCGTCCTTGATCGGCGCCGTCCAGCGGAAGAGGCCGCCCTCCGGCAGGGCCCACTCGAGGTTGTGGGAGGGGAAGCTGACCTTGCCGCCCGTGAGCCGGGGCCCCCCCGCCGGCCAGTCCTTCGTCTCCTCGTCCACCTGCTGGGGGGTCTGGATCACGTCGTCGGAGTCGGAGGCCTCCTCGGGGCCGGCGCCCTTGAGCAGCCGGAAGCCGCGCTTGAGGGCCGAGAGCTCCTTGCCGCGCGGGCCCTCGGCGCCGTTGAAGGCGCGCAGCACCAGCTGGTAGAGCTGCCCTTCGTGCACGATCGCGTAGCCCTGGACCCAGTAGGGCGCGCCGTTGGCGTGCGTACCGGTCAGCACCGCCAGCGCGCCCTCCAGGCCGGAGAGCGTGCCCCGCGTGACGCCCGCCCGCTTGACCTCCTTGAAGTCGGCCTTCATCGCCGTGGCCACCTCCTGCGCGCTCTCCTCCGCGCGCAGCCCGTCGGCGGCGGTGACGCGCACCTCGGCCAGCGCGCCGCCGTCTTCCCGGCACTCGGCGCCGATCACGTAGCCGGCCGCCTTGGCGTCGGCTTCGACCTCCTTGAAGGCCCACTGCGCCGAGGGCAGGGTCCAGGCGAAGTTCCGCTCCTTGAACTCGCGCTTCTCGCCGGGCTCGGCCCGGGCCGGACCCGGGATCAGGGCGAGACCCACGGACGAGGCGAGCAGGGCGAGCAGCGAGGGGAGGCGGCGCATGGGAGGCTCCGAGGGCCGGGCTCGGGGCAGGGCCCGGCGGGCGCCATCCTAACGCTGCAACCCCGCCGCCCGCCGCCCGCAGCCCCCGACCCGGGTCGGGCCGGGCCGGGAGTCCCGGACGGGCCCGGCGCCTCAGGCGCCGGGGGCCGAGGCCCCCGCGGCCGGCTCGGCCCCGGCGCCGTTGGCCGCGGCCGGCCGCACCCAGGCCAGCGACACGAGCCGGTCGCCCTCGGGCACGGCGATGGCCCGCACCCCCGAGGTGGCCCGGCCCATCACCCGGTACTGCTCGGGCGAGACCGTGGTGCGGATCGTCTGACCGCCGGCGGTGGTCAGGATCACCTCGTCGCCGTCCACGACCGCCTTGGCGGCCACGACGGGGCCGTTGCGCTCCAGGCCGTCGTGCGACAGGTTCATCACGCCCTGCCCCCCACGGCCCTTGGGCGGGTAGTCGTCGAAGGCGCTGCGCTTGGCGTAGCCGCGCTCGCAGACCGTGAGGAGCGCGGCGCCCGCGGCCTCGGCCGGCGGGGGCACGCGCACCATGCTGACGACGCGGTCGCCGTCGGCCAGGCGGATGCCGATCACGCCGGTGGCGTCCCGGCCCATGGCCCGCACCTCGGAGAGCGCGAAGCGGATCGCCTTGCCCTGCGCCGTGACGAGCACGACCTCGTCGTCGGCGCCGGCCAGCGCCGTGCCCACCAGCGCGTCGCCCTCGCGCAGGGCCACGGCGATGATGCCGCCCTTGCGGATGTGCTGGAACTCGGAGAGGGGGGTGCGCTTGACCTGGCCGGCGCGCGTGGCGAAGACGATCGAGCGCGCCTCGCTCAGGTCGCGCACCGGCAGCACGGCCTGGATCGCCTCCCCGGGCTCCAGGTGCACGTAGTTCACCAGGGCGCGGCCCTGGGCGTAGCGGCCCAGCTCGGGCAGGGTGAAGACCTGCTCCTTGTGGACGCGGCCGCGGTCGGTGAACAGCAGCAGCCAGTCGTGGGTGTTCGCCACGAGCAGGTGCTCGACGAAGTCGCCGTCCTTGGCGTCGGTGCCGATCACGCCCTTGCCGCCGCGGCCCTGCACGCGGTACTCGGAGAGCCCCGTGCGCTTGACGTAGCCGGCGTGGGAGAGCGTGACGACGACGTCCTCCGGGGTGACGAGGTCCACGTCCACGACCTCGCCCTGGGCCTCCTCGAGGACCGTGCGGCGCGGCACGTCGTAGCGCGCGGCCAGCGCCTCGAGGTCGGCGCGCAGGATCGCGGTCACCTTGGCGTCGCTCGCCAGGATGGCGCGGTACTCGGCGATGCGGCTCGTGAGCTGCGCGTGCTCGTCCTCGAGCTCCCGGCGCTCCAGGCCCGTGAGGCGCTGCAGGCGCATCTGCAGGATCGCGTCGGCCTGGGGGGCCGTGAACCCGAAGCGCTCCTTGAGCCCCCGGCGGGCCTCGTCGGGGTCGGCGCTGGCCCGGAGCAGGGCGATGATCGCGTCGATCAGGTCCAGCGCCTTGAGCAGGCCCTCGACGACGTGGTCGCGCTCCTCGGCCTTGCGCAGCAGGTGCCGCGTGCGGCGCACGACCACCTGCTTGCGGTGCCGGACGTACTCCTCGATCAGGCGCTTGAGGCTGCAGAGCACCGGGCGGCCGTCGATCAGCGCGATGTTGATCACGCTGAACGACTCGCGCATCTGGCTGTACTTGTAGAGCTGGTTGAGGACCACGGCGGGGTCCTCCCCGCGCTTGAGCTGGATCACCACGCGGGTGCGCTCGTCGCTCTCGTCCGTGATGTCGGTGATCGCGGGGATGCGGTCGTCCTTCACCAGGTCGGCGATCTTGCGGATCATCGTCGCGCGGTTGACCTGGTAGGGGATCTCGGTCACCACGATGCGCGCCGCGCCCTTGGGCCCCTCCTCGATCGTCGCCTGCGCGCGCACGTCGAGGATGGCCCGGCCCGAGGCGTAGGCCTCCAGGAGGGCGGCCCGGCCGCAGATGCGCCCGCCCGTGGGGAAGTCGGGCCCGGGCAGGTGCTGCATCAGGCCCTCGACGCCGATGTCGGGGTCGTCGAGCGTGGCGATGATCGCGGCGCAGACCTCGCGCGGGTTGTGGGGGGGCATCGAGGAGGCCATGGCCACCGCGATGCCCGAGCCGCCGTTGACGAGCAGGTTGGGGAACAGGGCCGGGAGCACCTTGGGCTCGACGCGGCTCTCGTCGTAGTTGGGCTGGAAGTCGACCGTGTCCTTGTCGATGTCCTCGAGCAGCGA
>CAZPOZ010000137.1:0-7505 GCA_964588235.1 uncultured Planctomycetales bacterium | reverse complement strand
GCCGACAGCCTGAACTCGGCCGTGCTCGGCCCGGACGTGGGCCCGGGCAGCGAGTCGTGGAACCTGTTCCTGCGCGACGTGACGACGGACCTGACCCAGAAGGCGGGCCAGAAGTGCACGGCGATCCGGCGCCTCTTCGTGCCGGCCGATCGGCTGCCCGAGGTGCGGACCGAGCTGGTCGAGCGCCTGCGCCAGGTGGTGGTGGGGCACCCCGGCGACGAGCGCGTCACGATGGGGCCGCTGGCCACGCCGGCGCAGCTGGCCGAGGCGCTCGCCGGCGTGCGCAAGCTGGCGGACGAGTGCGAGCTCGTCTTCGGCGGCACGGACGAGCCGAGCCTGGTGGGCGCCGAGCCCGGCAAGGGCTGCTTCTTCGGGCCGGTGCTGCTCGAGGCGCGCGACCCGGAGACGGCCCGCGTGGTGCACGAGCACGAGGTCTTCGGCCCCGTGAGCACGCTGCTCGCCTACGACGGCACGCCGGAGGCCGCCGCGCGCCTGGTGAGGAAGGGCGAGGGCAGCCTCGTGGCCAGCGTCTTCAGCGACGACCGGGCCTTCGTGCGCGCCCTGGTGCTGGCCATCGGGCCGTGGCACGGGCGCCTCTACCTGGGGTCGGAGGCCATGGCGCCCTACGCGCCCGGGCCCGGCACCGCCCTGCCCCACCTGCTGCACGGAGGCCCGGGCCGGGCGGGGGGCGGCGCGGAGCTCGGCGGGCTCTCCGGGCTCGAGCTCTACCAGCAGCGCGTGGCCCTGGAGGGCGATCGGGCCGCCATCGAGCGCATGTTCCGGCCGGCGACCGCCCCCGTGGCCTGACCCGGCCCGGGACGCAGCGCACGGGCCACGCTTGCGCCTGCGCCCCCGCTCCGGTATGGACGCCCCGCCGGCGCCGTGCCGGAGGAGGTCGCCATGGTCCCGCTCCCGCGTCGTCTGCTCGCCGAGGCCCTCGGCACCGGCTGGTTGGTGCTGGGCGGCTGCGGCACCGCGGTGCTGGCCACCTCGGCGCCGCTCAGCGTCGGCCTCGTGGGGGTCTCGCTCGCCTTCGGCCTGACCGTGGTCACGATGGCCTACGCCATCGGGCACGTCAGCGGCTGCCACCTGAACCCGGCCGTGACCCTGGGCCTCACCGTGGCCGGCCGCGCGAGCCCGAAGGACCTGCTCCCCTACTGGGGCGCGCAGGTCGTGGGCGGGCTCGTGGGGGCCAGCGTGCTCTACCTGATCGCCAGCGGCCGCCCGGGCTTCGCCGCCGGCGGCTTCGCGGCCAACGGTTTCGGCGACCACTCGCCCGCCGGCTACGGCCTGATGGCCGCGCTGGTTGCGGAGACCGTGCTCACCTTCGTCTTCCTCGTGGTCATCCTGGGGGCGACCGACGGCCGTGCCCCCGCGGGCTTCGCGGGGCTGGCCATCGGCCTGTGCCTGGCGCTGATCCACCTGATCGCCATCCCGGTGACCAACGTGTCGGTCAACCCGGCCCGGAGCACGGGCGTGGCGCCCTTCGCCGACGGCGGCTGGGCGCTGGGGCAGCTGTGGCTGTTCTGGGTGGCGCCGCTGCTGGGCGGCGGCCTGGCCGGGGCGGTCTACCCCGCGCTGGCGGGCCGGGCCGGGGCGGGGCGCTGAACGCGCGGGGCGGCGGCAGCGCGCGCAGGCTGGGGTAGGCTGCGCGTGGAGGTCTCCATGCCCCGACGGTCCCGCCTGCTCCCTCCGAGCCTGCTCGCAGCGCTGCTCGCTGCCCTGCTCGCCGCCTGTGGCGGCGGGGGCGGAGGCGGCGGGGGCACCGACACGACCGACCCCGCACCCACCGATCCCGACCCCACGCCCCCCACCCCCGCCCAGCCGGTGACGGTGGACGTGCAGCCCGACCCGAACAACACGGGCTTCGTGACCAGCCTGGGGCAGGTAAGCGGGCCGGGCGGGCTCACGGTCCAGGTGGGCGACGACCCGGGCAACAACACCTTCCGGGGGCTCCTGCGCTTCCCCCTGGGCAGCCTCCCCCCCGGCGCCACGCTGACCCTGGCGAGCCTGCGCTGCACGCAGACCGGCGTGACCAACGCCCCCTACGCGGCCCTGGGCAACGTCGTCGTGGACCGCATCGACCTGGGCCCCGCGCTCGACGCGGCCGACTACGGCAGCGCCGCGCTCACCGCCGCCATCGGCAACCTGAGCACGAACGCTACGCTCGAGGTCAAGATCCTGGACGTCACGGCCGCGGTGGCGGCCGACGTGGCCGCCGCGCGCACGACGAGCGACTTCCGCCTGGCCTTCCCCGCGCTGACGAACGGCGACGGCTTCCCCGACCGCGCGACGTTCACCTCGAGCATCCCCAACGGCCAGGAGCTCGTCCTGCGGCTGACCTACACGCCGCCGTAGGCCGCGCTGCGCCGCCAGGGGCCGCGGGCGCGGGGGCGGCGTACAGTCGCCGCCATGACGCACGCCCCCCGCGAGCTCGACGCCCTCTTCCGCCCGCGCAGCATCGCGGTCGTCGGCGCGAGCCGCCAGCCGCGCACGATGGGCCACACGCTGCTGGGCAACCTCGTGGCCAAGGGCTTCTCCGGGACCGTCTTCCCCGTCAACCCGAGCGCGACCAGCGTGCACTCGGTCAAGTGCTACCCGGACGTGGGCGCCATCCCCGACCCGGTGGACCTCGTGGTGGTGGCCGTGCCCGCCGCCCGCGTGCTCGCGGTCGTGGAGCAGGCGGCGGCCAAGGGCGCCAAGGCCGTCTGCGTCATCAGCGCCGGGTTCGCCGAGACCGGGGAGGAGGGCGCCGCCGCGCAGCGCCGCCTGCGCGAGATCGCGCGCCGCGACGGCCTGCGCGTGCTCGGCCCCAACTGCATGGGGCTGCTCAACGCCGAGGCCGGGACGCGCATGAACGCCACCTTCGCCGACACCTTCCCGCGCCCGGGGGCCGTCTCGTTCCTCTCGCAGTCGGGGGCCATGGGCGTGGCGGTGCTCGACCTGGTCGAGGACCTCGGCCTGGGCATGCACATGTTCGCCAGCCTGGGCAACAAGGCCGACGTCTCGGGCAACGACCTGCTGCGCTACTGGGAGCACGACGAAGGCACGCGCGTGGCGCTCATGTACCTGGAGGACTTCGGCAACCCGCGCAACTTCATCCCCATCGCGCGGCGCTTCACCCGGCGCAAGCCGATCGTCTGCGTGAAGGCCGGGCGCACCGCGGAGGGCGGCCGGGCGGCGGCCTCCCACACGGGCGCGCTGGCGGGCCAGGACGCGGCGGTGGACGCGCTGCTCGAGCAGACCGGCGTGCTGCGGGTGAACTCCGTGCGCGAGATGTTCGGGGTGGCCCAGGCCCTGGTCACACGGCCCCTGCCGCGGGGGCGTCGCGTGGCGATCCTGACCAACGCGGGCGGGCCGGCGATCCTGGCCACCGACTACCTCGTCGCCAAGGGGCTGAGCCTGGCGCGGCTGAGCGAGGAGACCAAGGCGGCGCTCAGCGCGCACCTGCCCGCCGAGGCCTCGGTCGAGAACCCGGTGGACATGATCGCGGGCGCGGGCGAGCGCGAGTGCGCGGCCGTCCTGCCCCTGCTGCTCGCCGACCCCGGCGTGGACCTGGTGCTCACCCTGTTCGTGCCCATCGCCAACCACGACGTGCTGGCGATCGCCGGGGCGCTGTTCGGGCCGGCGGAGAAGGCCGACAAGCCCGTGCTCTCGGCCTTCCTGGCGCGCGAGCCCGTGCTCGAGCCGATCAAGCGCCTGGGGGCGGCGCGCAACCCCATCTACGCCAACCCCGAGGACGCGGTCCTGGCCGCGGTCAACCTCGTGCGGGTCAAGGCGCTGATGGACGACGACCTGGGCGAGCCGCTGCGCGCCTGCGTGGCCAGCGACCGCGCCCGGGCCCGGCTGTCGCGGGCTGCTCCCGGCGCCTGGCTGCGGGGCGCCGAGGCGCTGGGCCTGCTCTCCGACTACGGCATCCCCGTGGTCTCCACCGGCAGCGCGCAGAACCCGGCCCACGCCGCACACCTGGCCGAGCGGATCGGCTACCCCGTGGCCCTCAAGCTCGACGGCCAAGCCTTCGTGCACAAGACCGACGTGGGCGGCGTGGCGCTCCACCTCGCCGACGCCGAGGCGGTGGTCCTGGCGGCCCGCCGGATGGCGGCCGCCGCCGAGGCCGCGGCCCCCGGCGCCCCCTACGGGTTCCTGGTGCAGCGCATGGCCGCCCCGGGCACCGAGCTGGTGCTGGGCGTGAGCACCGATCCCGTCTTCGGCCCGCTCCTCATGGTCGGCCTGGGCGGGGTCTACGTCGAGGTGCTCAAGGACGTGCGCTTCGGGCTCGTGCCGCTCACCCCCGTGATCGCGCGGCGCATGCTCGAGCGGCTGCGGAGCGCTCCCCTGCTCAAGGGAGCCCGTGGAGCGCGGCCGGCGGACGAGAAGGCCATCGTGGACGCGCTGCTGCGGCTGAGCCAGCTGGTCGAGGAGCACCCGCAGATCGTCGAGTGCGACGTGAACCCGCTGATCGCCCGGCCCGACGGCATCGAGGTCGTGGACGCGCGCGTGCGCCTGCGGGCGTAGGCGGCGGCCGGGGCCGTCGGCGGGCGCCGCCGCTCAGCGGGCGGGGGGCCTGTGGGCCACGGCGTAGGGCACGGCCACCAGCAGCGTGCCCCCCACGACGTTGCCCAGCAGCACCGGCAGCAGGTTGCCGACCAGGGCGCGCGCGGGCGTCAGCGCGCCGAGGTCGAGGCCGGCTCCTGCCGCCGGGTCGGTGGCCGCCAGCAGCAGGGCGGCCGGGAGGGTGAACAGGTTGGCGATCGAGTGCTCGAAGGCGAGCGCGACGAAGGCCGTCACGGGGAAGAGCACCGCCAGGACGCGGTCGGACAGGCTCCGGGCCCCGTAGGAGCACCAGACCGCCACGCACACCAGGCCGTTGCAGAGCACCCCGAGGCCGAAGGCGGCGGCGGGGCTCAGCGCGGCCTTCGCCGCGGCGGAGGCCAGCAGCGCCCGGCCGACGCCGCCGCCCGCGGCCGCGGGACCGTCCACGGCCAGGAACAGGCCGGCCGTGGCCAGGGCGCCCAGCGCGTTGCCCAGCAGCACCCAGCCCCAGGCGCGCAGGACGGCCCGGGCGGTCAGGCGCCCGTTCGTCCAGGCCATCACGAGCATCACGTTGCCCGTGAACAGCTCGCTGCCCGTGGTGAAGGTCAGCACCAGCCCCAGGCAGAACGTGAGCCCGGCCAGGAGTCGCACGGCGCCGTAGGGCCAGGCCGCGGGGGCCCCCGTGACGGCCACGGTGCTGAACCAGGCGCCCAGGGCGATGAACGCGCCGGCCAGCGCGCCCAGGACGAGCAGGGTGCGGGCCGACGACGCCGCCTTGCGCGCGCCGGCCTCCTCAGCCGCCTGCGCCAGGTCCGGGCCCAGGCCCGGCAGGCGCGGCGCCTGGCCGACCTCAGGCACGACGCCACCAAGACGGGCGATGCGACGCCCGTGCGGCGCGCTGGAGCCGGGCGCTCAGGCCGCTTCCTCCTCCTTGCGCAGGCCGCAGGCGCGTCGTCGTCGTCATCGGCCTCCCGCTACCGGCCCAGCGCGCCGGTTGCTTGGGCACGGCCCGCAGAGGCCGCTTGTACGCCCTTCTGCGGGAGCGGTCTCGCTCTCCGAAGGGCCCTACCCCCGACTTGGTGGCCATGGGCCTCAGGCACGCAGGCCCTCGAGGATGTCCAGCGTGCTGATCAACCCGAGCAGCCGGCCCTGGTCCTCGACGAGCACGCGGTGGACCTTGTGCGTGCACATGGCGTCGGCGATCTCCTTGAGGCCCGCGCCGCCGGGGACCGTGTGGATCTGCGCCGTCATCACGTCACGCGCCGTCTCCTCGGCCTCCTCCGGCACCTCGAAGGAGTCGAGGTCCTCCTCCTCGAGCTCCTCGGTGCTGAGCTCGAAGTAGCCGTGCCCGCGGCGGGGCCGCGCGTCGGGGTCGGCCGCGTAGCGCTCGACGAGGTCGCGCACCGAGACGACGCCGATGATGCGCCCCACCTCGTCCACGACGGGCGCCCCCGAGATGCGGTTGTCGGCCAGCACCCGCTCGACCTCGCTCAGCGGCGCGGAGTAGGGCACCGTGACCACGTCGGTGCGCATGAGGTCGCGGGCGGTCACCAGCGCCCAGCGGTCGGCCCGGCCGGCGGCCGGGGCCACGGCCGCTTCCGGGCGGGCCACGGCCTTCACCACGCTGCCGGAGGGCTTGAGGTGGCCGCCGGAGGGGATGCCCCCCTTGGGGGCGCCGGCCCGGGTCCCGCCCTTGGGGGCCGAGGGCTTGGGCTTGGGCGCCGGCTTGGAGGGGACGACCTTCTTCACGGCCTTCTTCACGGCGCGCGCGGGGCGGGCCGCAGGCTTCTTCGAGGCGGGTCGCTTGGCGGCCATGGGCACCTCCTTCGGGGCCGCGCTGCGCGGGCCCCTGGCGCCAAGGTACGACAGCCCCTGAGCGCCGGACCGGTTTGTCCGTGGGCGCCCCGCCGGAGGGGGGTGGCGCGGGCCCGGGGTTGCGCGATCATGGGCGGGTCCCCGGCTCCCCGGCGCCGGGACGCGCACCGGAGCACGCCGTGCGAACGAAGCAGACCTGCCCTGCGACGGCCTGCCCGCACCCGCGCCGGGCCCGGGTGGCCCTGGCCCTGCTGGGCGCCTCGCTCCTCGCCGGGGCCGGTTGCGGAGGCGGGGGCGGCTCCGACGACGGCCCGTTCACCCGCGTGCTGCGCGCCGAGCTGAGCGCCTCGGGCTACGCCACGTCGGCGGGCGGCTGGCAGGTGAACTTCGCGCCCGTGGTCGGCGACGGGCCGGGGCTGGTGAGCCGGCGGGCCCTGGTGCGTTTCGACCTCTCCGACGTGCCCACGCGCGCCCTCGTGCGGGAAGCCACGCTGCGCGCCTTCCAGGTGGGCACGACGGGCGCGCCCTACGTGGACTTCGGCGACATGCTCGTGGACCACGTCCGCCTGGGCGCGGCCCTGGACGGGACCGACTTCGACGGCGGCACGCTCACGCCGGGCTTCGCGACGGCGTTCCGCGGCCCCGCGCAGGGCTACGTCACGATCGAGGCCACCGCACGGGTGGCGGCCGACCTGGAGGCCGGCCGCCGGACCAGCGACTACCGCTTCGTGTTCCCGGACGCGCCCGGGCCCGACGAGCTGGAAGACGAGGCCATCCTCGGCCTGGGCGGCAGCGGCGACCTGACCACGCTCACGGTGCGCTACGAGCTGCCGTAGGGCACCCCCTCAGGGTCCGCCACGGACCAGGGGTGGTTGGGGGCCCCGGGGCAGCGGGCTCAGTTCGTCGTGATGCGCAACCGGTAGGGCACGCGTTGGTTCGTGGCATAGGCGTGCACCACCACGTACCAGGTGCCGGCCGCGAGGACGACCACGCAGGACTCCGTGCGCACCGTGGCGTTGTCCGACGTGGACTGCGCGCTCTTGACCGACAGCGTGCTGTTCCCCACGTAGAGGTCGAGGTCGTTGCCGCTGGCGCTGCCGCTGAAGTCCAGGCTGGCCGTCACCGTCTTCTGCTGGCCGAGCGTGATGCGATACCAG
>CAZPOZ010000136.1:0-7517 GCA_964588235.1 uncultured Planctomycetales bacterium | reverse complement strand
CCCGCAGCCCGTGCGCGCGGCGCTGGTGAACGCCTCGGGCTTCGGCGGGGCCAACGTGAGCCTGGCGCTCCGGCGCTGGCCGGCGGGCTCCGGGGCGCGCGGATGATCCGCTACGACCTGGACGGGCGCGTGGCGCTGGTGACCGGCGGCTCGCGCGGCATCGGCGCGGCCCTGTGCCGCCGCCTGGCCGCCTCCGGCGCCCGCGTGGTGGTGAACTACGCCGCCCAGGCCGCCGCCGCCGAGGCGCTGGTGGCGGCCATCCTCGCGGCCGGCGGCGCCGCGGAGGCCGCCCCGGCCGACGTGGCCGAGGAGGAGCAGGTGGCCGCCCTGGTCCGCGGCGTCGTCGAGCGCCACGGACGCCTGGACGTGGTGGTCAACAACGCCGGGATCAAGAAGGACGCGCTGCTGCTGGCCATGCGGCCCGAGCAGTGGCGCCGCGTGCAGGCCGTGGACGTGGACGGCGTGATGCACGTGACCCGCCACGCGCTCGAGGCCATGTGGCGCGCCGGGCGGGGCTCCATCGTCAACCTGGCCTCGATCTCCGCCATCCGCGGCGGGCGGGGGCACACGAACTACGCCGCGGCCAAGGGGGCCGTGCTGTCGTTCACGCGCGCGGTGGCCGTCGAGGTGGCCGACCGCGGCATCCGCGTCAACGCCGTGCTGCCGGGGTTCATCGAGACCGACATGACCGCCATGCTCAAGCGCCGGGCCGAGGCCGAGTTCCTCGCGCGCACCCCGATGGGCCGCCTGGGCACCCCCGACGACGTCGCCGGGCTGGTCGCGTTCCTGGCCAGCGACGACGCCGCCTTCATCACCGGGCAGGCCTTCTGCGTGGACGGCGGGATGTCGGCCGCATGAGCGCCCCGTCCCCCGGAGGCTCCGTGGGCGTGGACGTCGTGGAGGTCGCCGGCCTCGCGCGGCGCCTGGAAGCCCAGCCCGGGCTGGCCGCCGCGCTCTTCACGCCGGCCGAGCAGGCTGCGGCCGCCGCCTCGGCCCGCCCGGCCGAGCGCCTCGCGGCGGCCTTCGCCGCCAAGGAGGCGCTGCTCAAGGCCCTGGGGCGCGGCCTGTCCCCGGCCGGGCCCGACCGCGCGCTCCTCGAGGTCGAGCTCAGCGCCGGGCCGGCGGGCCTGGGGCTCGCCGTCGTCGGCGGCCTGGCGCGGGCGCTCGCTCGCCGGGGCGCCGCGGCTCCGACCCTGGCGCTCGCCGTGGGCGGGGGCCACGCGCTGGCCACGGTGCTGCTGCTGCCCGGCGCGCCGCCGGCCGGGAGGGCCGCATGAGGTTCCTGCTGGTGGACCGCGTGGCGGCGCCGGAGCCGGGGCGGCCGTTCACGGGCTGGAAGAACGTGGCGCTGAGCGAGGACTACCTCGAGTGGCACTTCCCCGACCAGCCCATCGTGCCGGGCGTGCTCGTCCTGGAGGCCCTGGTGCAGCTGGCCGGCTGGCACGAGGCGCAGGCGTCGGGGTTCCAGCGCTGGTTCCTGCCCGACGCCGTGCGCTCGGCGCGCTGGTACGGCCTGAGCCTGCCCGGCGACCGGCTCGAGCTCCTCCTCGAGCCCCTCCCGCCCCTGGGGTCCGCGGAGGCCTCGGCGCCCGACCGCCGGGCCTGGAGGGGCGAGAGCCGGGTGGAGGGCGAGCGGCGGGCGAGCGTCGAGTTCGAGGGGCGGGCCGTCCCGCTGGAGACCCTCGAGTCGCGGGAGCGCGCCGAGCGCCTCTGGCGTCAGCTGCGGGGCGAGGTGGCCTTCCGGCCCGAGGGGGGCGCCGGGGGCCGACGCGGGGGGGCACCGTGAGGGGCCTGGATCCGTACGACGCCGCCGTGACGGGCCTGGGCTGGGCCACGAGCCTGGGCTACGGCGTGGAGGCCACCTGGAAGGCGCTGCGCGCCGGGCGCCGGGGCCTGCGCGTGCTGGAGGGCGGCGGCCCGCCCCCCTCCACGCGGCTGGGCGCGCCGCTCGAGCGGCCCTGGCTGCGCTGCCCCCTGCCCGAGGAGCAGGAGAGCCAGGCCAAGTTCCTCAACCAGTCCGGCGAGATGGCGGCCACCGTGCTGCACGAGGCCCTGGCCGCCGCCGAGGGGCTGCCCGCCCGCGTGCCGCCCGAGCGGCGCGGGCTCTACGCCGCGCAGACCGACTTCAGCCGCGCCCAGTGCATCGACTTCCGGCCGGCCGTGGTGGACGCCACGCAGCAGCTCACCCGGCCCGTGGACGCCCAGGCGCTCGACGCGGCCGCGCTCCACGCGGTCAACCCGTTCGTGCTGCTGATGACCCTGAGCAACAACGCGTTCTCGTTCCTGAGCGCGCTGCACGACCTGCGCGGCGCGAACACCACCTTCTCGGGCTTCGAGGGGGCCGGGCTCGTGGCCATCCAGGCCGCGGCCCGGGCCGTGCGCACGCGGAGGCTGGACGCGGCGGTGGCGCTCGGCAGCGGGGCCGCCACCAGCGGCGTCGTGCGCCACGAGCTGGCTGCGATGGGCCTGGCCTCGCCCGGCGAGGGGGCCGAGGCCGTCGTCCGGCCGCTGGACCGCCGCCGCCTGGGGTGCGCGCCCGGCGACGGCGCCGGGGCGCTGGTGCTCGAGCCCCTCCACGTCGCGCGCTCGCGCGGGGCGGGCCCCTACGCCGTCGTGCTCGGGCAGGCGAGCGCCACCGGCGTGCCGCCCGCCGGGGCACGCTCGCCCGACGGGCAGACGCTGGCGGGCGTGGCGCGGCAGGCGCTGCTCGAGGGCGGGCTGCGGGTCCCGGAGCTGGCCGGGATCGTGGTGCCCGCCACCGGACGGCGCGTCGAGGACGGCCTGCTGCTCGAGGCGCTGCGGGTGCTGCTGGGCAGCGAGCGGGTGCCGATCACCTCCGTGGGGGGGGCGCTGGGCACGATGGCGGCGGGGTTGGACCTGAGCAGCGCGATCACGGGCGTGCTGGCGCTGCGCGACGGGGCGCTGCCGCCCTGCGCGGGGTACGCGGAGCCTGAGCCGGGCTTCGAGTCGCTCCACGTCCTGACCGAGGCCGCCCTCGGCCCCGGCGCGGCCGTGCTGGTGCTGTCCGCGGGCCTGGACGGCCAGGCGCACGCCCTGGCGCTGGCCCGGGTGCGATAGGGGCCGATGAGCCTGGGCGCCTCGCGTCCGGGGGGGCAGGCCGACCGCCGCCGCCGCCGCCGGCTGGCGCCCGCGCTCGTGCGCGCGCTGCGGGGGCTCCGGGACCGGGCCCTGGACGCCGCGCTGCGCTGGCTGGAGCGCGTGCTGCCGGCGCTGCCGCTCGATCTCGTGCTCGGGGCCGCCGACGGGCTGGCGCTGCTCGTCGGGGCGCTGGACGCGCGCGGGCGCGAGGTGGCGCGGCAGAACCTGCTGGCGGTCTTCGGCCCCACGCGCACGCCGGCCTGGAGGCGGCGGGTCGTGCGCGCCTCCTACCGGCACGCCGCGCGCACCCTCGCGCTGCTCTTCCACCTGCAGCCCCTGACCCCGGCCCGCTTCGCGCGGCACGTGCGCATCGAGCCGGACGACCTCGAGCGCTACCGGGGCTGGTCCCGGGAGGGGCTGCGGGGCGTGCTGGTCTCGGCCCACCTGGGCAACTGGGAGCTGCTGCTGGCGGCGCGCTCCGCGCTGCCGTTCGCCCCGCCCTTCGCCTACCTGGCCGAGAGCACCGGGAACGGGCCGGTGGACGCCGTGCTCGAGCGGCTGCGCGACCGGGGCTCCGGCGGGGCCGCCCTCCGGCGCACGGGCAGCCTCGCCCTGCGGCAGGCCTTCCGCCAGGGCAAGTGCGTGGCCTTCCTCATGGACCGCAACCTGCGCGCCGGCCAGGGCGGGCTCTACGTGCCCTTCCTCGGGCTGGAGGCGCGGACCACGCCGCTGGGGGCGGTGCTGGCGCAGGCCTTCCGGGCGCCGCTGGTCGTGGCGCTGATGGAGCCCGACGGGCCCCTCCGCTGGCGCATGACGATCACCGAGGACCTCATGCCCCCCCCGGGCCCCGACCCCGCGGCCGACCTGCGCACGGCGCTCACCCGGGTGAACGACCTGCTCTCGGCGGCCATCCTGCGGGCCCCCGAGTCGTACCTGTGGATGCTCAAGCGGTTCAAGAGCCGCCCCACGGCCGAGCAGGGGCGCTACCCGGGCTACTCGTTCCACGAGCCCTGAGCGCTCCCGGCCGCGCGCGCCAGCCCGCGCCCAGGGGCAGCGGGCAAGGACACCACCTCGTGTTCGTGCCCTGCGGGAGCGGGTGGTAGCCTCCGCGAATGCGCCCCGATGCGCCCGTACCCCCCGAGGAGGACGCGGGTCCCGCCCCCGACCTCCCCGGTGACGCCCCTGCCCCTGCCGCTCCCTCGTCGTCGG
This sequence comes from uncultured Planctomycetales bacterium, assembly GCA_964588235.1. Classification (GTDB taxonomy): domain Bacteria; phylum Planctomycetota; class PLA2; order PLA2; family JAEUHO01; genus CAZPOZ01. The sequence continues at coordinate 3,209 of CAZPOZ010000136.1, read as the reverse complement.
CGGGCGACGCGCAGGCCTTCCCGTCGCCGGGCGGCGAGGGCGACGATCCCCCCGGGCCTCGCCGGGGGGGGCGACGGCGGCGCCGCGGCCGGCGGGGCCGCAGCGGGCCGGAGTCCGAGGCCGACGGCTCCCGGCCCGGCCTGGCGCCGGAGGCCGACGCCTTCGAGCCGCCGCCCGGGGAGGAGCCGCCGGGCGCGCCCGCGCGCCGCGCCCCCGAGGGCGGCGCGCCCACCCTCCTCGAGCCCGGGACCCTGCCCGCCGAGGCGGCCTTCGTCGGCGACCGCCCCCCCGGGACCGAGGAGGAGGCGGCCGCCGGCCGCCGACCCGGTGGAGCGGGCGCGGAGCCCGAGGGGCGCCGCGGTCGTCGGCGCGGCGGACGACGCCGGCGCGGACGCGAGGGGGCGGCTCCCGCGGGCGCCGACCTGCTGCGCGAGGAGGCAGGCGCCGACCTGCCCGCCCCCGACCCGGCGGCGGCGCCGCCGCCCGAGGGCGCCCCGGGCTCGGGCGGGGGGCGCGAGGACCGCGAGGAGCGCCGGCGCCGGCTGCGCGAGCGCGAGGACGCGCGCCGCGAGCGCGGCGGCCGGCGGGCCGAGCGCGGCTCCCGTCGCCCCCGCGAGGAGGGCGACCTGCCCGAGGTGCACGAGGCGCCCCTGCCCGCCCTCGAGGAGGGCGAGGAGCCCTCGCCGCACGAGCTGCGCGCCGCGGCGGTCGTCAAGACCCTGCTGATCAACGCCACCGACCCCGAGGAGGTGCGCATCGCGCTGCTCGAGGACGGGCAGCTCGAGGAGATCTACCTCGAGACGGGCCACGAGCGCAGCGCCGCCGGCAACGTGTACCGCGGGCGCGTGCAGAACGTGGAGCGCGGCATCGGCGCGGCCTTCGTCGACCTGGGTCGCGGCCTGATGGGCTTCCTGCACGTGAGCGACCTGCCCGAGCGGCCGGAGGGCAAGGAGGACGCCCCCGTCACCGAGCTGCTCGAACCCGGCCAGGAGGTGCTGGTCCAGATCACGCGCGACAGCATCGGCCGCAAGGGGCCGGCCCTCACCGGGCGCATCTCGCTGCCGGGCCGCTACCTCGTGCTCATGCCCAACAGCGACCGCTCGGGCGTGTCGCGCCGCATCGGCCAGGGCCGCGAGCGGGACCGCATGCGCCGCCTGATGCAGGATCTCGAGGTGCCCGAGGGCATGGGGCTCATCGTGCGCACCGCGGGCGAGAGCCAGCCGCTCGAGCTGCTCAAGGCCGACCTCCGCCACCTGCTGGCCGAGTGGGAGGCCCTCAAGGTCAAGGCCGCCGAGGCGGGCCTGCCCGGCCTGCTGCGGGGCGAGAGCGACGTGGCCGAGCGCTGCGTGCGCGACCTGATGCCCGCCGACGCCTCGCGCGTGATCGTGGACGACCCGGCGATGGCCGAGCGCATCCGCAGCCTGCTCACGCTGTGGTACCCCGAGCGCGCGCCCGCCGAGCCGTCCCCGCCCGCGGCCGCCCCGCCCGTGGTGCCCCCCCAGCTGCCCGCGCTCCCCGCCGCCGTGCAACCGACGCCGGGAGCCGGGGCCGCCGCGAGCGCGCCCCCGGCGTCGGCGGAGCCCCCGGACGACTTCGCCGCCGGGCTGCTGCTCCCGACCGACGGATCCGCGGCGCGAGCGACCGAACCGGCCGCGGGGCCCGCGAGCGGGCCCCCGGCGCCGGAGCCCGACGTGGACGCGCCGCTCGAGGAAGCGGGCCCGTCCGAGGACCCGCTGCCGGCCCCCGCGCCCGCGCCCGCGGCGCTGCCCCGGCCGCCGGTGGTGGAGCCGTGGACCGACCCCATGCCGTTGCTGCACGCGCACGGCGTGGAGACCCAGCTCGAGGACGCGCTGCGCCGGCTCATCCGGCTGCCCTCGGGCGGCTCCATCGTGGTCGATCCGACCGAGGCGCTGGTGGCCATCGACGTGAACTCGGGCCGCCTGACCGACGAGGAGGATCCCGAGCGCACGGCCCTGGTCACGAACCTGGAGGCCGTCTCGGAGGTCACGCGCCAGCTCCGGCTGCGCGACCTGGGCGGCCTGATCGTGATCGACTTCATCGACATGCGCGACCGCAAGGCCGTGCGCAAGGTCGAGCGCGCGCTGCGCGCGGCCCTGGTGCGCGACCGGGCGCGCATCCGCGTGGACCGGATCGGCCCCTTCGGCTGCGTGATGCTCTCGCGCCAGCGCATCCGACAGGCCCTGGCCCGGGTGACCCACGAGGAGTGCGCCGCCTGCGCCGGCACGGGCCGTCGCCGGCTGCTCTCGGGGCTGGCGCTGCGGGTGCTGCGGGAGATGCAGGCGCGCGTGGCCCGCAGCCGCGGGCGGGGCGGGCTCGAGGTCCGGGCGCCGCTGGCGGTCGTGGAGTGGCTCAAGAAGCACCGCTCGACCGCCCTGCGCGACCTGCGCCAGGTGTGCACCGGGCCGGTGAGGCTCGAAGCCGACGTGCGCCTGGCCGCCGACGGCTGGGCGATGCGCGGGCTGCCCCCCGAGGGGCCGCAGGCGCCGGCCCGGTCCGTCCTGCCCCCCGGCGGGGCGATCAAGCCCTGACGCCCCCGGGGGGGGGCGCCCGGCCCCCCCAGGCGCGGCCCCGCTCTCGAAAGCGCTTGGCCGGACCCTGGCCCGAGGCTAACGTCTGCCCCTCGGCCTTCGCCGCCGCCCCCGACCCCCTGGACCCGCGCCATGTACGCCGTCATCGAGGACCGCCGCAACCCTCAGGGCCGCCAGCCGGGCAAGCAGTACCTCGTGCGCGAGGGCGAGCGGGTGCGGGTCGACCTGCTCGACGTCCCCGTGGGCAGCGAGGTCGTCTTCGACCGCGTCCTCCTCCTGGGGGGCGAGCAGGGCGTGAAGGCCGGGACCCCGGTCGTCACCGGCGTCAGCGTCACGGCCCGGGTGCTGGCCGAGGTCAAGGGCCAGAAGCTGGTCGTGTTCCACAAGCGCCGCCGCAAGTTCATGCGCCGCCGCAACGGCCACCGCCAGCGCTACACCGACCTGCAGGTCGAGCGCATCGGCTGACGGGCCCGGGGGGCCGGGGCCCGCCGCGGCCCTCCCCGGCGCCGCCTCCTCCTCCTCTCCTCTTCACCCCCCCCTTCCCTCCCCCTCCCCCCACCTCGTCGGAGCCCCGCCATGGCGCACAAGAAGGGTCAGGGTTCGAGCCGCAACGGGCGCGACAGCAACCCGCAGTACCGCGGCGTGAAGGCCTACGCCGGC
>CAZPOZ010000135.1:0-7517 GCA_964588235.1 uncultured Planctomycetales bacterium | reverse complement strand
CTCGTCGTGCGTGCGCAGCGCGCGCGCGGCGTCGGCCGCCGGCAGCGCGCGGCGCAGCACCTCGCGCCCGCGGCCGCCCGCGGCGTCGAAGGTGGGGCCGGGCCGGAGGGCGTGGCGGTCGTGTTTCCGCCGGTGGTGGGCCTCCAACCGCCCGAGCGCGGCCGCGAACGCGCGCTCGAGCGCCGCCCCGCCGGGCGCCCCCCCCTCCTCGAGGTAGCCGGCGAACAGGCGCTCGCGCGCCTCCGGGGAGCCCGTGAGCCGCAGGCTCACCAGCAGGCGGGCCAGCGCCCGCCCCGCGGCGGCCGGGCCCGGCGGGAGCAGTCGCCCCCGGTGCAGGTCGACCACGTGGAGCGCGGCCTCGGGACCGGGGCCCACCAGCAGGTTGCCGGCGTGCAGGTCGGCGTGGTCGAAGCCGGCCGCGTGCACGCGCGCGAGCAGGGCTCCCGCCCGCGCGAGCAGGTCGCCGACCGCGGGCGCCTCCTCGCGGCTCAGGCGCTCGAGCAGCGTGACCCGCCCTTCGAGCCACTGCGCCACGTACACCGTGGCGCGCGGGGCGCAGGCCGGGCCCTGCTCGGCCAGGGCCAGGGGCCGGGGGACGGCGACGCCGGCTGCGCACAGCTGCGCTGCGGCGGCCCACTCCTGCCGGGCACGCGGGGGGCGCACGAGGGCGCGCAGCAGCTCGTCCAGCCCCCGACGACGCTCCACCTTGACCAGCACGGGTCCGATCCCGGCCAGCTCGGCCCGGCCCGTGAGGCGCTCGCCCATCTCGCGCAGCACGCTCCCCCCGCGCAGCCACGCCACGGGGTCGGCCAGCGGCCGCTCGAGGGCAGCGGCCACGTCCGGGTCGCTGCCCGGCTCGATGCGCCAGGGCCCCGCGCGGCTCATCGGCCCTCCGGGGCCTCCGCCGGGCCGGCGCGCTCCAGCTCGCGCAGCTTGGCGTACTTCAGGAAGACGGTGAAGGCCTCGAGCCGCGCCAGCTGGAAACCCGCCCAGCCGTCCAGGAAGCCCGCCTTGAGCGCGTACATGCGCAGGAAGCGGAACGGGGGGCGCAGCAGCAGGTCCAGGGCCGAGGCCCGCCGGCCGCGCGCGAACGCCTCCCGGGCCGCCACCGTGCTGAAGCGGTTCTGCTTGGCGGCGAAGTCGTGCAGGCTGCGCCAGGTGTGGTGCTCGAGGTGCCCCCCGGTGAGCCGCTCCACGGGGCCCTGCGCCTCGAAGCGGTCGTGCGGGTCCACGCCCCCCCAGCGCCCGCGCCGGCGGTCGAAGAGCCGGACCCGCCACTCGGGGTACCAGCCCCCATGACGTATCCAGCGCCCCAGGGCGAACACGCGCCGCGGCACCTCGTAGGCCACGGCCTGCCCGGGGCCGGCCGGCTCCGCCGCGTCCGCCCGTCGGGAGGCCAGCGCCTGGATGGCCGCGCGCAGGCCGGCGTCCACGCGCTCGTCGGCGTCGATCGACAGGACCCAGTCGTGGCGGGCCTCGTCGGCCGCGCGGTTCTTCTGGGCCACCCAGCCGGGCCAGGGGGCCTCGACCACGCGCGCCCCGCGGCGCCGGCAGAGCTCCTGCGTGCCGTCGCGGCTGCCCGAGTCCACGACCACGACCTCGTCGCAGAAGGCCACGCTGTCCAGGCAGGGCCCGATGCGGTCGACCTCGTCCTGGGCGATGATGCAGGCGGAGATGCGCACGGGCTCAGCGCCCCGCGCCGGCCGGCGCGGCCGGCCTCCAGGGCCGCGCCTCGCCCTTGAGCCGCCACCACAGCACGCGCAGCGCGAGCCCCCGGCTCAGGCGCTGGCGCACGCGCTCGAGCCAGCGCGCGGCCGCCGCGCGGTCGCCCGCGTAGCCGGCCAGGAAGCGCAGCGCCTCGCGCCGGCCGGCCCGCAGGCCCTTGAGGCGGTGCTTCTCGACGGCCCGGCCCAGGCGCACGAGGTTGGCCAGGCGCTCCTCCTCGGGCAGCAGGCCCTCGGCCGGGCGAGCGCGGTCCAGGTCGAGCACGAGCACGCGCCCGTCGGGGGTCACGAGCAGGTTCTTGGGATGCAGGTCGGGGTGCGGGACGCCCGCGTCGTGCAGCCGGCGCACGGCGCCCCCGGCGCGCTCGAGCAGCTCGCGCACGTGGGCCCGGCAGGGGGCGCGGCGGGCATGCAGGACGGCTTCGAGGTCGAGGGCGCCCTCCACCTCGCGCAGCAGCAGGCAGCCCCGCCAGCCCAGCGCGCCGCGCAGGACCACGGCGCCCACGGCCTCGGCCACGGGCACGCCCAGCGCGAGCAGCCGGCGCTGCAGGACGAGCTCCTCCAGCGGGCGCCAGGGACCGTGGAACCGGCGGCCGCGCAGCCGGCGCAGCAGCCCTCCCTTGCCGTACTCGCGCACGAGGACGGGCCCCTCGGGCGTGAGCAGGCGCCGGAGGCCCCGCCGGCCGCCCAGCCCGGCCGGCTCGAGGCGCTCGGCGCCCTGCCCCACCTCGCGCACGGCCAGCTCGAAGCCGGGCAGCCAGGCCAGGGCCTCGTGCCCGTCCACCCGCAGGTGGATGCCGTCGGGCACGCCGTAGGCGCGGCGCACGGCCAGGGTCGGAGACGCCTCGAGCACGACCCGATCCTACGGCCGAACCGGCCCGGGACCCCGCGGCGCGCCGGGCACCGCCGGCCCCCGGCCCGGCTCCCGGCCCGCGCCTACTTGGAGGCTGCAAGCTGCGCCTTGAGATCCTCGATGAGCGCCGGGACGTTGGGATCATCGCCGCCGGCGGCCACGTACTCCTCGTACGCCTTGAGCGCCTTCTCGAGGTCCTCGAGCTCGGCCAGGTAGATGTCGCCGAGCGCGAGGAGCACGTCCTTGTCGGTCGGCTTGAGCGCCTTGGCCCGCTCCAGGGCCGCCACGGCGTCCGTCCAGCGCTTCAGGTGCCCGAGCGTGAAGCCCAGGCCGCGCCAGGCGAAGAAGGCCTTCTCGTCGGCCGCGATCGCCTTCTGGTACCACTTCTCCGCGTCCTTCCACTTCTCCTGGAAGTAGGCGTTGTCGCCCAGCCAGACCTGGATGTCGACGTCGTCCGGGGCAGCCTTGTGCGCCCGCAGCAGGAACTCCGTGGCCTTCGGGAACGCGCCCAGCTGCTCGTGGTCGAAGGCGCTGTTCACCAGCGCGCGCAGGTTGAGCTCGTGCCCCTTCGTCTTGAGCACGCGGTCGTACTGCTTGAGCGCGTTGATGTAGTCGGCTTGCAGGTCGTAGGTGGCGCCCAGGTCGAGCAGGGCCGGCACGAACTCGGGCGCCTGGTCGAGCACCTTGCGGAACTGCACCTGCGCCTCCGAGGCGCGGCCCTGCCGCAGCGCGCAGTAGCCGATCGAGTGGGTGGCGCGCAGGAACGAGGCGTCGGCGGCCAGCGCCTTGCGGTAGGCCTCCTCGGCCTCCTTCCACTTCGCCTGCCGCTCGAACACCCAGGCCCGGCCGTAGAGCGCGCTCAGCAGCGTGGGGCGCTGGGCCAGGGAGCGGTCGTAGAGCTCGAGGGCCCGCGCGAAGCCGGCCTCCGTCTCGGCCTGGGCCGAGAGGTCGGCCAGGGGCACGAGCAGGTCGGGCAGATCCTTGAGCACGCGCAGCGGCTCCTCGAGGGCCGCGAGGGCCTCCTCGCGCTTGCCGCCCCGCGACAGGGCCTCCGAGAGCAGCAGGGTGGCCGCCAGGTGCAGCGGGCGCTGGGCGAGCACCTTCCGGCAGCCGTCGGCCGCCTCGGGCAGGTGGCCTTCGAGCAGGTCCAGCCGCGCGAGCAGCAGGACGCCCTCGCGGTGCTGCGGCTTGGCCGTGACCAGCTCGGTCAGGCGCTTGCGCGCGTCGGCGAGCTCGCCGCGGCGCATCTGCGCCTCGAGCAGCAGGAACAGCCCCTCCTCGGCACGCGCCGCGGGCAGCTTGCCCTGCAGCGGCGAGACGACCTTGAACGCCAGGGCCGGGTCGCCGGCCTCGAGGGCCGCCGCGGCCAGCTCGAGGGCCACGTCGGCGTCTCCGGCCTTCTCCTTGGCGAGGGCCTCCAGGGCGCCCACGCGGGCCGCCGCCGGATCGAGCCGCAGGCGGTGCAGGCGGAACGCCGGGTGGGCCGGGTACTCGGCCACCAAGGCGTCGTAGTCCTTGACCAGGTCGGCCAGCTTGTCGCCCGCCCGCAGGCAGGCTTCCTGGTAGCGCTGGTGCGTGCGGAACTCGGCCGGGTTGGCCTTGCGCGCCTTCCAGTAGGTCTCGGCCGCCTCGCTCCAGCGGCCTTCGTCGCGCAGCGCGTCGGCCTGCATCAGCGCGGTGCTCGCGGCCGCCAGGTCGGCGCCCAACGAGGGGTCGGCGGCGACGGCGGGGTCGGCCCCCTCGGGAGCGGGCGCCGGAGCCGCGGGCGGCCCGTCGGCGCCGGCAGGCGCCAAGCCGAGGGCGCCCCCGAGCGCGCCTCCGAGCGCGAGCGTGGCGGCCAGCGCGCGGAGGAGATCCGGCCCGGCCCGCCGCAGACCCTGCGAGCTCATCGCGCCACGTCCTCGGCGGCCCGGCCGGCGCTCGTCAGCCGCGCCTCGGCCAGGAAGGCCTCCTGCTGGAGCTTGCGGTCCTGGACCATCAGGCGCTCGCGCCGCTCGGCGATCAGCTTCTTGCGGTCCTCCAGGTTCTGGAGCGCCTGCCACTCCTTGGCGTTCTTGCCGTTCTGGTTGTTGCGGCCCATGCCGAACCCGGGACCTCCCGGCCCCCCGGGCACGCCGAACCGGCCGCCGCCGAACCCCCCGCTGCGGCCTCCGAAGCCGCCGCGGCCCCCACCGGGGCCGCCGCGGCCCCCGCCGCCGAACCCGCCGCCCCGCGCCCAGGCCTCGAGGGCGAAGGCGCCCAGACCCACGGTGGCCGCGAGGGTCCAGACGAACCAGCGGGAGGCGACCTTGCGGATGAACATGGCTCGGCTCCTTCGTGTCGTGCGGACGGGCCCTTCAGGGGCCGTCCAGCAGGGTCGGCTTCTTCTTCAGGTCGTCCAACAGACGACGGATGGCTTCGCTGCGTTGTTCCTCGCTGCCCTTCGGCGCGTAGCCGTAGTCCTTGCCCAGGAGGCGGCGCACGACCTCGATCCCGGCCGTGCGCACCTCGACCTCGGGACGGTAGAGCAGGTCGAGCACGTCGTTGACCGCCTTGCGGGGCCCCGCCCCCAGGGCCTCGACCAGCGCGTCGCGGGCGGCCTTCGTGCTGCCCCCGTCGCCGACCGCCTTCACCAGGTCGGCGGCCGGCGTCGTGTGCGCGCGGTAGCCGTCGATCAACCCCTGCACCGCCGGGTCCAGCGCGAGGGAGGCCGGGTCGGGCAGGGGCTTGTCGGTGCGCAGGGCCAGCCTCTCGGCGGCCACCCAGCCGTCGGCCAGCCGCCCCGAGATCACCACGTTGTCCACCAGCAGGCGCCCCTTGATCGTGTAGAAGCCCGGGCGGTACTCCTTGAAGCGCTTGCTGCCGAGGTCCTTGCCGCGCAGCTCGAGGCCCGCGCAGTCCAGGCCGAGCTTGCCCTTCTGCAGGCCGAAGCCGAACGTGAGCACGTCGCCGGCCTTGACCGGCGTCGGCGGCGGACGGCGGTCCACGTAGCGGAAGCCGATGAAGTCCTTGGCCGAGCCGGCCTCGCGGAACTCCCGGCCGAACTTGAGGATCGAGTGCAGGCCGCCGGCGTGCGCGTCCCAGGCGTGGAAGTACTTCTCGACCAGGGAGAAGGCGGCGTAGCAGTCGCCCTCGTCGGCCGGGCTCAGGAAGCCGCCCACGTCCCTGTCGGCGTCCAGCGTCAGGGTGCAGGTGACCCAGGTCTCACCGCTCCACTCGGCCAGGTGGCGCGCGCCCGTGCTGCCCTTCACCTCGAGCCGCTGGTCGAACCAGGCGATGCCCTGCGGGGTCTCCTTGGCGATCGGCCAGGGCACGCCCTCCCGCCAGTCGTTCAGCTGCTCCTGCCTGGAGAAGTCGTAGCGCAGCGTAAGGTCCTTGCCCTTCAGCGCGATCACCTGGCCCTTGAAGAAGGCGTCCAGCGCCTTGCCCGCTGCCGCCGGCTCGGCCGGCGCGGCCGAGGCGCGCGGCGCCGGCCCCACCGGGGAGAGCGCGAGCACGGGCGCGACGAGCAGCGCGGCCCAGCGCGGCGGCGTGAGCCGCAGCGGGGCCGGCAGCGGGGGGCAGCGGGACGGACGCATCGGGGGACGGAGCACCTCGCCACGGACGTCGACAGGAAGGCAGCGGGCAGCAGCGCAGCAGCCAGGCGGGCCGCAGGAAGGCACCGGGCAGACACCCGCACTACCATTGAACCCCGCTTGCAGCCCCCTGTCTCGCCCCACTTGGACCGCGGAAACGAAGTTGCCACCGGCGTCCGGGCCCGCTGGCGCCCCCCCGAAGGCCGGCCTGCACGGGTGCTGCTGCTGCGGCTCTCGGCCCTGGGAGACGTCGTGCATGCCCTGCCGGCGCTGGGCGCCCTGCGGCGCCTGCTCCCGGGCGTCGAGGTGGACTGGGCGGTGGAGGACCGCACGGCCCCGCTCCTCGAAGGGGTTCCGGGCCTTCGGCGCGTGCACGTCTTCCCCCGGCGACGCCTGGCCTCCCTCCTGCGCCCCTGGCCGCGGCCGCTGGCCACGGTCGTCGCCACGGCGGCCTTCCTCGGACGGCTGCGCGAGGGCGGCTACGACCTCGCCCTGGATCTCCAGGGCAACCTCAAGTCGGCGCTGATCGCCCGTGCCAGCGGCGCGCGCACGGTGGCGGGCGCGGGGCGGGGGGCCGCGCGCGAGGGCAGCCACGCCCTGCTCAACCTCCCCCTGCGCCTGCCCACGGGCCCGCTCCACAAGGTCGAGCGCAACCTGGCCCTCGTCGGCGCCCTGCTCGGACGCCCGGCCCCCTACGTGGCCCCCGACCTCGGGCTCAGGCCGGAGGAGGTCGCGGCCGCGCAGGACGCGCTCGTCCGGGCGGGTTGGGGCGAGCCCCCCCCCCTGGTGCTGCATCCGGGCACGAGCGGGTTCGGCTCGTTCAAGCGCTGGCCCGTCGAGCGCTTCGCGGCCCTGGCCCGGCGGCTCGCCTCCGCGCGGCGCCCGGCCGCGGTCACCTTCGGCCCCGGCGAGGAGGGGCTGGCGACGGCGGTGGCCCGCGGCTCCGACGGCTGCGCGCGCCCCCTGCCCACGCCCTCGGTACGCGTGCTGGCGGCCCTGCTGGCCCGAGCGCCCCTCGTGGTGGCCGGCGACACGGGCCCGCTGCATCTGGCCGCGGCGCTGGGCACCCCGGTCCTGGGCCTGTACGGGCCGAAGGATCCGCGCGTGTACGGCCCCTACGGCCCGGGTCCCGACGGCCGGGCGGGGCTCAGGCCGGTGGTCGTCCAGGACGACGTGGGCTGCCGGCCCTGCGCGCGCCGGCGCTGCGACGCCCCCCTGTGCCTCACCACGCTCGAGCCCGACGCCGTGGCGCGGGCCTGCGGGGCGGCCGGCGCGCGCGTGGCGCCGGCCCCGGCGCGCGGCTGACCCCCACCGCCACCCGGATGGGCGACGCGAGGCACGTGCGGCGCGCTGGAGCCGGGCGCTCAGGCCGCTTCCTCCTCCTCG
>CAZPOZ010000134.1:0-7526 GCA_964588235.1 uncultured Planctomycetales bacterium | reverse complement strand
TCGGGGCAGCGCTCGCCGCCGCCGATGATCTCGCCGTAGCCCTCCGGGGCGATCAGGTCGCAGCCGAGCACGACCTCCGGTCGCGCGGGGTCGGGCTGCATGTAGAAGGCCTTGATCTTCGTGGGGAAGCGGTGCACGAGGAGGGGCTTGCCGAACTGCTGGCTGACCGCGTCTTCCTGCGGCGCGCCGAAGTCCTCTCCCCAGGGGATCGACGCCGGGGAGCCCTTCAGGCGCTCGAGCGCCTCGTCGTACGACAGGCGGGGGAAGGGCGGCAGCGCCGCCTGCAGCCTCGCCGGGTCGCGCTCCAGGACGGCCAGCTCGGCCTGGCGCCGTTCGAGCACGCGCAGGAGCACGTGGCCGATCAGCGACTCCATCAGGCCCATCATGTCGTCCAGGTGCCAGAAGGCCGCCTCGGGCTCGAGCATCCAGAACTCGGTCAGGTGCCGACGTGTCTTGGACTTCTCGGCCCGGAAGGTGGGCCCGAAGCAGTACACCCGGCCCAGGGCCTGGGCGGCGGCCTCCATGTGCAGCTGGCCCGTCTGCGAGAGGTAGACCTTGTCGTCGAAGTACTCGACGGGGAAGAGCGTCGCCGTGCCTTCGGCGGCGCCCGAGGCGAAGATCGGGGCGTCCACCGCCGCGAAGCCCTGCGCGTCCAGGTGCTCCCGGCAGGCGCGCTCGATCTCGGCCCGGATGCGCAGCACCGCGGCCGGGCGGCTCGAGCGCAGCCACAGGTGCCGGTTCTCCATCAGGAACGCGATCCCGTGGTCCTTCTTGCCCAGGGGGTACTCGCCTTGGCAGGGCGACAGCACGGTGAAGGCGCTCGCGGCCAGCTCCACGCCGCCGGGCTGGCGCGGATCGGCCTTCACGCTGCCCTGCACGCGCACGCTGCTCTCCAGCGGCACCTCGAGGGCGGCCCCCAGATCGGCCTCCGGCACCCGCCCGCCCTTGACCACGACCTGCACCGTGCCGCTGCCGTCCCGCAGCTCGATGAACACCAGCTTGCCCGCCGTGCGGCGATGCCGGACCCAGCCGAGCAGCGTCGCTTCCGCGCCGACGCGGGCCGGCAGGTCCTGGACGTAGCAGCGATCGGCCACGGGACGGGCCTCCGGGGGGGAGGGCGAGTATACGTCGCAGCGTGTACGACTCGATCCAGGGCCGCCTGAGCGTCCGGGAGCCGGCGCGCGTGGTCGTCGAGGCCGCCGGGCTGGGGTACCTCCTCGAGGTGCCGCTCTCGACCTTCGACGCCCTCCCCGCGCCCGGCGCCGACGTGCGGCTGCTGCTGCACCTGGTCGTGCGCGAAGACGTCTGGCGGCTCTTCGGCTTCGGGAGCGGGCGCGAGCGCGACGTGTTCCGCGACCTGCTGCGCGTGAGCGGCGTGGGGCCGGTCGTGGCCCTCGCGCTGCTGTCGGGCCTGGGGCCCGAGCCGCTCGTGCGGGCCGTGGCCGAGGGCGACGCGCGCGCGCTCACGCGGGTGAAGGGGGTGGGTAAGAAGACGGCCGAGCGCATCGTGCTCGACCTGAAGGACCGCTGGGGCGGCGAGGCGTTCCGGCGTGGGGCCGCCGCCGGCGGCCTCGCGCGCCCGGGCGCGGGGCCTCAGGCGGAGGCGGTGCGGGCGCTGGAGGCCCTGGGCCTGGAGCGGGGGGAGGCCGAGGAGCGGGTGGCCCGGCTGCTGGCTGACCCGGGCGCCGCCGGCTCCACCCCGCCCAGCGTGGCCGAGCTCGTGCGGCGCGCGCTGCGCGGCTGACCGCCGGCGTCCCGAGGTCGGGCCCGGGCCGGCGCGCCGCCCCAGGCTGGCAGGCCGCAGGGCGGACGGTAGGGTCGATCCCAGACCCCGTCGGTCCTGCCCTGGAGGCCCCCATGCCGTGCCGCGCCCGTCTGAGCGTCCTGCTGATCCTGGGAGCCCTGGCCGGCGGCGTCGGGCCCGCGAGGGCGGAGGAGGCCCCCCCGAGCCCCGCGCAGGCGCTGTGCGCCGAGATCGAGACGGCCAAGACCGCCAAGGACGAGGCGGCTTGGAGCGCCGCGCTCCGGCGCATCGGGGGCCTGTACGCCGACGCCCCGGAGGCCGACCGCAAGGCGCTGGCCGCCGTGGCGGGCCAGGGGCTGAAGGCGAAGAGCGAGAGCGTCCAGGGAGCGGCGCTCGAGGCGCTCGTGGGCACGAAGGACGGCGAGGCGGCCTGGAAGGCCGGGCTCAAGGGCCTGCTCCCCGACCCGAAGGCCGACGAGGCCGAGCCCTTCGAGCTGCGCTGCCTGGCCGCCCTGAAGGACCTGCACCCCGAGGGCGCCGTGGCCCCGCTGCTGGGCCTGCTGCAGAAGGCCAAGGACCCCAAGGTGTGCGCCGGTGCCCTGGAGGCCCTCTCGGGCTACGAGCGCAGCAAGCAGCGCGTGACGATCCTGGACGAGGTCGTCAAGGTCGTGCGGACGGCGCGGCCGGGCCAGAGCACCACGAAGCAGACCAGCGCCTCGCCCAAGTGGACGGAGATGGAGGGCAAGGTCGTGCCGGCCCTCAACGCGCTGACGGGCCAGAGCGTGGCCGACTTGGCCACCTGGCTCCAGATGGTCGAGGAGCACAAGAAGAAGCTCGGCGACCTGTTCCAGAAGCCGCTGGGCGACTGAGCCTCGGCGCCGGCGCCCCCCGGTGGGTCGACGCGCGGCGCGTCAGCGCTTCTTGAGCGCGAGGCCCAGGGAGGTGAGCTTGCGGCGCACCTCGTTGAGCGAGGTCAGCCCGAAGTTCTTCGAGGCCATGAGCTCGGACTCGCTGCGCTGGAGGAGGTCGCCCACCGTGTGGATCTCCAGCGTCTCCATGCAGCGGCGCGCGCGGATGCTCAGCTCGAGCGCGTCGATGGGCGTGGAGCGCGGGTCGCCCGGCAGGGGGGTCACCACGGTCGGCGCGGCGTCGGGGGCCGCGCCCTCCTCGCCCTCCTCGTCGTCGTCCTCGTCGTCGGGGCCGCCGAAGAGCGCGTCCAGCTGCGCCTCGGCGTCGCCCTTCGTGCTCACGAACAGGGGCGCGTCCTCCTCGATCTGCATGCCCAGTCGCAGCCCCTTCTGCGCCAGGATGTCCTTGATCTCCTGCAGCGAGGTCTCGCCGAAGTTCTTGTAGGCCAGCAGCTCCTGCTCGGACTTCTTCACCAGGTCGCCGAGCGTCTCGATGTTCATCTTCGCCAGGCAGTTCCGCGAGCGCACCGACAGCTCGAACTCGCTGATCGGCGTGCGCAGGATCTGGTTGCGGCGGTCCTCGCGGCGCTCGTGGTCCTCGTCGAAGAACATCGTCTGCGAGGCCTGGCAGTCCTTCATGCCGATCCGGGCCCGCAGGTGGTTGGGATCGGCCTTGAGGATGCGCGTGTAGCAGGTCTCGGCCTCGGCGAAGCGGCCGTGGTCCTCGAAGAGCAGCGCCGCGTTGAGCAGCGCGTTGACGGGCGCGGTCGGCAGGGCGTTCAGGCGCCGGTAGAGGTCGATCGCGCGCTCGTCCTCGCTCTCCAGGTCCAGGCGCAGGGCCAGGCGGAAGAGGGCCCGCACGTGCTGGGGGTCCTTGGCGATGGCCTGCTCGTACTTCGCCTTCGCCTCGGCGTACTCGCCGTCGCTCTCCAGCGCGATCCCCTCCGCGTAGAGGGCGTCGGCGCCCTGGGGCAGCTTGGCCGCCGCCTTGTGGGCCAACGCCGCGTCGCCGCACAGCGCCGCCGCGGTCGCCAGGTCGGAGAGCAGGCTGGGGCCGCCGGCTTCGGTGCCCACGACCTGGGTGAACGCCGCCACGGCCGCGGCCGGGTCGCCCGTCTCCAGCGCCACGCGGCCCGCCAGCAGGTGCCGCTGGAGCGAGTCGCCGGCCTGGGCCAGCTCGGCGGCCGCGGACTCGGGTCGCGACAGCAGGTAGAGGGCCGTGGCCCGGCGCAGCGCGCCCGCGTCGGCCGGGCCCGCCCCGGCCGCGCGGGCCGCCTGCTCCAGCCCGCGGCGGAAGTCGCGCGAGCTGCGGGCGGCGTCCTTGGCGGCGCGGAGGTCTTCCGAGCCGTAGCTCAGGGCCTCGAGGAACGCATGGGGGTCGGTGACGGGGGACACGCTCGGGGGCATGCGCTGCTCCGGCCTCGGGGAATCCCTCAGAATAGACCCATCCCCCAGGCACCCCAAACCGTGGCAGGCGCGGGTGGTGTCCTAAGTTGGCTCTCCTGCGCGCGAGCGGCGCGCCGGGCTGGGGGCGCTCAGGCCCGCATGGGCTCTTTGCGTAGGCCGGCGCGTGCCAGCGCCGTCGCAAGCGGCAGCGGGGGCGGCCTCGCCGGGGCCGCAGCCTCCCCGCGCCTCCGGGGGGCCTCCCGGCACGCGCGTGCGGGGGGCGCCGGGCGGCGCCCCCCGCAGGGAGGTGTTCCGGGGGAGGGCGGCGCCTAGCCGACGCGCCAGACGCGGCCGCCGGCGGTGTCCATGTAGCCGGGCCCGAACCCGAGCACCCGGACCGGGGACAGGACGATCGGGCGCCCCGTCGGATCCAGCGACGAGGACCAGGTGACCTTGAAGGCGATGTGGCCCTGGAGGACGGTCCAGACCCCCGTGTGCGTCAGGCGGTAGGCGCTGGGGTTGCGCTGCAGGTAGGCCGTGAGGGCGAAGTCGCCGTTGCCGGCCAGGGTGACCTCGGTGACCACGGTGTCGTTCGTCCCGGGGAGCTGGTGGGTGTAGGTCCAGGTGCCGACGGCGCCCTGGGCGATGGCCGCGTCGCTCGGGGCGGCGTGCAGCGCGGGGCTGGAGGCCAGGAGGCCGAGGGTCAGGGCCAGGACGGTGAGGGCGGCGCGGATCATGGGGGGCTCCAAGGGGGGGGAAAGGGGTCTGCCCGGGCACACGCGATCGGGGGCCCCGCCCCCTCATCCGCGCCCCGCGCGGCCGCCGCTGAAGAGCCCGCGGCCCCCAGCCGATCGAGCCCCGGGGAGGCGTCGGGTCCCCGGCGTCGGGCGCCAAGGACCCGCACCGGGGGAGGCTCGTGGGAGGCTGCTGTCCATGGACCGGTTCGTCATCGAAGGCGGCGTGCCGCTGCTCGGCGAGGTGCGGGTCGGGGGCGCCAAGAACGCGGCGCTGCCCATCCTGGCGGCCACCCTGATGGCCGACGGCCCCTGCCGGATCGAGGGCGTGCCCGACCTGCGGGACGTGCGCACGATGCTGCGCATCCTGCGCACGCTGGGGGTGGCGGCCGAGCTCGGCGCGGACGGGACGGTCGAGACCGAGGTGCGCGACCCCTCGGTGTGCCGCGCGCCCTACGAGCTGGTCAAGACCATGCGCGCCTCGATCTGCGTGCTCGGCCCGCTGCTCGGGCGGCGCCGGCGCGCGGAGGTCTCCTTCCCGGGCGGCTGCGTGATCGGCCCCCGGCCCGTCGACCTCCACGTCGCCGGCCTCTCCGCGCTGGGCGCCGACCTGCGGGTGGAGGCGGGCTACATCGTGGCCGACGGCCGGGGGCTGGGCGGCGACCGGGAGATCTACCTCGGAGGGCCCTTCGGCCCGACCGTGACCGGCACGGGCAACGTGCTGTGCGCGGCGGTCCTCTCCCCCGGCACCACGCTGATCCAGAGCGCGGCCTGCGAGCCCGAGGTGCAGGACCTCGCCCGCTTCCTCCTCGCCCTGGGCGCGCGCATCGAGGGCATCGGAGGCCCGACGCTGCTCGTGCGCGGGGTCGAGCGCCTGCGGGGCGCCACCTACCGGGTGATCCCCGACCGCATCGAGGCGGGCACGCTGCTGGCGGCCGGCGTGATGACCCACGGGCGGGTCACCGTGCGGGGGGCCGACCCGGCGCACCTCACCGCCCCGCTGGCGCTGCTCGACCGCATGGGGGTGCGCGTGGAGCGCGGCCCGGGCGGGGCGCTCACCGCGCAGGGCTACGACCGCCCCCGGCCCGTGGACGTGGTCACGTTGCCCTACCCCGGCTTCCCCACCGACCTCCAGGCCCAGTTCATGGCGCTGCTCACGGTCGCGGCGGGCAACTCCTTCGTCACGGAGAAGATCTACCCGGAGCGCTTCATCCACGTGCCCGAGCTGCAGCGCATGGGCGCGCGCATCCGCAAGGAGGGGCCCACGGCCATCGTCGAGGGCGTGGACCACCTCTCGGGCTGCCCCGTGATGGCCTCCGACCTGCGCGCCAGCGCGGCGCTGGTCGTGGCCGGCCTGGCCGCGCGCGGCACGACCGACGTGGACCGCGTCTACCACATCGATCGCGGCTACGAGCGCATCGAGGAGAAGCTCGGGGCCCTGGGGGCCCGCATCCGGCGGGTGAACCCCGACGGGGCCTCCGCGCCGGACTGACGCGGCGGAGCTGGCAGGGGGGCTCCCCCGGGGGAGGGGCCTCGAGGCCGACCGCGTGGAGCCCCGGCCGCGGCCCCGTGCGCGGCCCGCGGGCGGCGCAGCGCCCGCCGACGGGGCCTGGCCCACGCCTCCCCCCGGGTGGCGTCCGACGCCGCCGGGAGGCTGGACGCAGGCGCACCGGACGCCGGAGGGCCCTGCACCTCGACGCCCCGCACGCGGGGCGCCCTGGACGGCCCGCCGCGGCGAGTCTCCGGTTGCGGCCTGCGGTGCGAGCCGATGCGGGCCTGAGCGCCCCCAGCCCAGCGCGTCGCCCGCCCTGGGCGCAAGGAAACGGGCCCCCGACCCCCCCCTGGCGAATCGTGGAGCGGGCGTGGGGGGCTGGTTCAATGCCCCGTTCGACGTCAGCGGGGCGTCCTCCCGGGCCCAGGGCCCTGGGGGGGCCCTGCCCTCCGCCCTGGAACAGGCCCTCCCCCGTGTTCGACGATCTGGCCCGGCGCTTCTCGCGGCTCTTCGAGGGGCTCTCCCGCACCGCGCGCCTGACCGAGAAGAACATCGAGGACGGCATCCAGGAGGTGCGGACCGCGCTGCTCGAGGCCGACGTCAACCTGAAGGTCGTCGAGTCCTTCATCGGGCGCGTGCGCGAGCGCGCCCTGGGCACGAAGACCCTGGACGGGGTCACGCCGGCCCAGCACTTCATCGGGCTGGTGCACCAGGAGCTCGAAGCCCTGCTGGGCGGCGAGCCGCCGCGCCTGCGCTGGAGCGACCGCGGGCCGACCGTGATCATGCTCGTCGGCCTCCAGGGCACGGGCAAGACGACCACCTGCGGCAAGATCGCCCGCTACCTGCGCAAGCGCGAGGGCAAGAAGCCGCTGCTGGTCGCCGCCGACGTGCAGCGCCCCGCGGCCGTCGAGCAGCTCAGGGTCCTGGGCCGCCAGCTCGACCTGCCCGTCTACGCGGAAGAGGGGGGCCGCCCCCCCAAGATCTGCGCCCGGGGCGTGGCCAAGGCCGAGGAGCTGGGCTGCGACGTGGTGCTGCTCGACACGGCCGGCCGGCTCCACGTGGACCAGGCGCTCATGGACGAGCTCCAGGACGTGAAGGACAAGGTCCGTCCGCACGAGATCTGGCTGGTCGTGGACGCCATGCTCGGCCAGGACGCCGTGCGCAGCGCGGAGGAGTTCCACCGGCGGCTGGACGTCTCGGGCTTCGTGCTCACGAAGGCCGACGGCGACGATCAGTATGAACCGGCCTTCGGAATGGTTACG
>CAZPOZ010000133.1:0-7546 GCA_964588235.1 uncultured Planctomycetales bacterium | reverse complement strand
GCTGGACGTGCGCCACGAGCACTTCCTCTCCGAGCTGCTCGAGGACCTGCTGCGCACGCTGCGCGAGCGCATGACCGAGCACGTCACGGGCCCGCTCGTGCTGGCCACGACCCTGCCGGGCGAGACGCACCGCATCTGCTCGCAGATCGTCGCGGTGGCCCTGGCGGCCCAGGGCGCGCGCCCGCGCGTGCTGGGGCCCGAGCTGCCCCCGGCCGAGATCGTGCGCGCCGTGGCCGAGACCCGCGCCCGGGGCGTGACCCTCTCGGTGTCGCTCGCCACGGGCGGCGTGGCCACCGACCGTCAGGTGGCCGGTCTGCGGGCGGCCCTGGCCCCCGACGTGCGCCTGGCCGTGGGCGGCGAGGGGGTGCGCAACGCCCGCCGCGCGCCCGCCGGCGTGGACCGGCTCCTCGACCTGGCCGACCTGGGGCCCTGGATCGAGTCGCTCGACCGGCCCGTGGCCTGACGCACGGCAGCGCCCACGGTGGCGACACGGGGCTCGTGCGGCGCGCTGGAGCCGGGCGCGCAGGCCGCGCGCGCCGCCGCGGGCCTGCCGCAGGCCCGTCGTCGGCGTCACCGGCCCACCGCGACCCGCCCCCCGCGCCGGGTGCGTGGGCACGACCTTCAGCGGCCTTCCGAACGCTGCGCCGCGGAGGCGGCCTCCCCATCCGGGTGACCCCGTCCCCGGATGGGCGGCCCGTGGCCTGACGCGGCGTCAGCGGCTGCGGGGATCCAGCGCGCGGCGCAGGCCATCGCCCAGCAGGTTGAAGCCGAGCACGGTGGCGGCGATCGCCAGCCCGGGCGGCAGCACCATCCACTGCGCGCGCCCCGTGATGTGGTCCTTGGCCGCGCTGAGCATCACGCCCCACTCGGGCACGCGCTCCTCGGGGCCCAGGCCCAGGAAGTTGAGCCCCGCAGCCGAGAGGATCGCGTTGCCCACGCCCAGGGTCGCCAGCACCAGGATGGGCGCCAGGCAGTTGGGCAGCACGTGGCGCGCGAGCAGGCGGCCCGTGGGCAGCCCCAGGGCGCGCGCGGCGGTGACGTAGTCCAGCGCCCGCACCTGCAGCACCGAGGCCCGCACCTGCCGCGCCACCGTGGGCACGGCGACCACGGAGACGGCCACGATCACGGGCATCACGCGGTCGAAGGTGCTGCGCGCGCTCTCCTGGTCGAAGAGCAGCGCGATGGCGATCGCCAGCACCACGCTGGGGAAGGCGAGCAGCACGTCGGTGGCGCGCATCAGCACCCCGTCCAGCCAGCCTCCGGCCCAGCCGGCGACGAGCCCCGCCGGCACGCCCACGAGCAGCGAGAGCGCCACCGCCAGCACGCCCGTGAGCAGCGAGAGGCGCGCGCCGTGCACCAGGCGCGAGAACACGTCGAAGCCCGAGGTGTCGGTCCCCAGCCAGTGCGTGGCCGAGGGCGCCGTGCGCAGCGGGCCGCCGGCGAGCGCGTCGTCGCGCTGGCGCGGGCCCCAGGGCGCCAGGTCGGCCAGCGCGGCCATCAGGGCGACGAGCAGCACGAGCACGAGCCCCACGCGGGCGCCCCGGTCGCGCAGCAGGCTCCGCAGCAGGGGCCGCCCGCCCGCGCTCACCCGGCCCCCGGCAGCCGCAGGCGCGGGTCGATCAGGTGGTAGACGAGGTCCACGACCAGGTTGACGAGCACGAAGATGGTGGTGAACAGCAGCATCGAGGCCACGACGACGGGGTGGTTGCGCTGCACAGCGGCGTCCACCAGGTGCGTGCCCATCCCGGGCCAGGAGAAGACCGTCTCGGTCAGCACGGCGCCCGACAGCAGCGTGCCCAGCTGCAGGCCGGTGATCGTCACGACCGGGATCAGCACGTTGCGGCGCACGTGCCGGCCGATGACGAGCGACTCGGGCAGCCCCTTGGCCCGCGCGGTGACGACGTAGTCCTTCGAGACCTCCTCGAGCGTGGCCGAGCGCGTCATGCGCGTGATCACCGCCAGCGGGATCGTGGCCAGGGCCGCCGCGGGCAGGACCAGGTGGAGCGCGGCCCGGCCGAGGGCGGCGCCCTCCCCCCGCACGAGCGACTCGAAGAACAGGAAGCCGGTGCGGTAGACCACGCCCTGGCCGATCTCGCTCTCCGTCCGGCCGCTGAAGGGCAAGCCGAGGGGCAGGCCGA
This sequence comes from uncultured Planctomycetales bacterium, assembly GCA_964588235.1. GTDB lineage: Bacteria > Planctomycetota > PLA2 > PLA2 > JAEUHO01 > CAZPOZ01. The sequence goes on along the minus strand of CAZPOZ010000133.1, from coordinate 5,408 downwards.
GGAAGGCGATCAGCAGCATCCCCAGCCAGAACACCGGGATCGAGGTGCCCCCCAGGGCGAGCAGCTGGCCCAACGCGTCGCTCCAGCCCCCGGGCTTGAGGGCGGAGCGGGTGCCGAGCCAGGTGCCCAGCAGCACCGCCAGCAGCAGCGCCGCGAGGGCGAGCTCGACCGTGGCGGCCAGGCGCCGGCCGATCTCCGCGCCCACGTCCTGGCCCGTGAACAGGTCGCGGCCGAAGTCGCCGCGCAGCGCGCCCTCCAGGAACGACGCGTAGCGCGTGAGGAACGGCCGGTCCAGGCCCAGCTCGGACCGACAGCGGGCGATCGACTCCGGGTTGGCGGCGTTGCCCAGGTGGACCAGGCAGGGGTCGCCGGGGAAGGCCGAGACGACGGCGAACACGAGCAGCGAGACGGCCAGCAGCAGCGGCACGGCCAGCAGCAGCCGCCGCAGGGCGTAGGTGGCCATGGCGCGTCCGTCGGCGCCGCCGGCTCAGCGGCCCCGCGGGCCCAGCGCCTCGTCGAGCAGCGCCCGGGCCCGGGCGACGTCGCGGGGGCGGTCGGCGAGCCCGTGGGCGTTGGCGGGCAGGTTGGGCGGCACGGGGGTGACGGCCGGCTGCGCGCGTCCCTCCCAGCCGGCCTCGACGATGCGACGCTTGTCCAGCGCCAGCGCCACGGCCTCGCGCACCCGCGGGTCGTCGAAGGGCTTCTTCGTCACGTTCATCGAGAGGTAGGCCAGGTGCATGCCCGGCTGGCGCACGACGACGACCTTGGGGTCGGCCTCCAGCTGGGGCAGCGTCGCCAGGCCCACGTTGTCGATCACCTGCGCCTGGCCGGCGCGCAGCACCTGGCTGCGGGAGCTCGGGTCGGGGATCACGCGGAAGACGACGTCCTTCACGCCCGGACGCCCGCCCCACCAGCCGTCGTGGCGCGTGAGCACGACCTCCGACTTCGACTCCCAGGAGACGAAGCGGAAGGGGCCCGTGCCGACCGGGTTGCGCCCGAACTCGGCCCCGTGCCTGGCGATCGCCGTCGGGGAGGGGATGCCGAAGGTGAACACCGCCAGGGTGGCCAGGAAGAAGGAGGGCGCAGGCCGCTCGAGCCGGAAGACGACCTCGAGGGGCTCCGTGCCCGTCTCCACGCGGCTCACGTAGGCCAGCAGGTCGCCCCAGTAGTCCATGTTCGGCTGGTGCTGGGGATGGCCGGGATCGCGCTGACGCTCGAAGGCGTTGACCACCGCGGCCCCGTCGCAGGGGGTGCCGTCGTGGAAGGTCACGCCCGGGCGCAGGCGGAAGCGCCAGGTCCGGCGCTCCTCGTCGTGGCTCCAGGAGGCCGCCAGGCCGGGCTCCACCTCGATGCCGCTGGGCGCGTAGCGCACCAGGGTGTCGAAGATCTGCTCGGTCACCAGGCTGCTCTCGCCGTCGGTGATGCGCGCGGGGTCGAGCGACTTCGCGTCGCCGCCGCGGCCGTAGACGATGCGCCCGTCGGCCGGCGAGGTCAGCCGGGCCAGGACCGGGTGCGTGATCAGCTCCAGCGCCAGCGGCCCCACCCCCTGGGCGTGGGCCAGGATGCGGTCGCTGAAGGCCAGCGGCACCATCGGGACGTCGGCCAGGATGCGCTCCTGGGCGCTGCGGTAGAGCTGCGCGCGGGCTTCGGGGTCGTAGGTGTAGCGCGCCTTCTCCAGCAGGCGGTGCACGGCCTCGTCGGTGTAGAAGGAGATGTTCTGCGCCCCGCCCACGCGCGCGTTCTCCTTGTCGAGCAGCACGTAGAGGAAGTTGTCCACGTCGGGGATGTCGGCCGACCAGCCGAAGAGCGCCAGCTGGTGGTCGCCGCGCTTGGTGAGGTCCAGGTAGGGCGTCCAGTCGTGCTTGCGCAGGTCCACGGTGAACCCGGCCTCCTCCAGGTCGCTGGCGATCTGCTTGGCCACCTCGGCGGGCGCCGGCATGTAGGGCCGGCTGGTGGCGCTGTAGGAGAGCACGATGCGCCGGAGGTCGGAGCCCGGCTCCCGGCCGCCGCAGGCGCCCAGGGCGAGCCCCCCGACCAGGACCGCGAGCAGCGCGGGCAGCAGCGGGGCACGGACGCGCATGGAGACCTCCGGAGGGCGCGATCCTACCGACCCGCGGGCCGGACACGCCGCTCTGCGGTGCAGGGGTGCCCTCCCGGCTCGCGGCCCCCCGCGCGGGGACCCGTTCGTGCCGCCCGTCCGGAGCTCGAGGCCGGACGGCGGAGTCGCCGCGGATCTGCTCGGGCAGGCTCCGGAGGGCGCGCCTGGCCACCGACGCGCTGGAGGGGGAGCGGAGGGACGCCGGCGACGACGACGCGTAGCCGGGTACGCAAGGAGGAGACGGGGGCCCGAGCGCCCCCCGTCCAGCGCGTCGCGCGTTCCCGCCTCGAGCGTGCGACTCTACCGGAGGGCCGGGGCCGGACCCGCCAGGGGCGCGAGCAGGCGCTCCAGGTCGGCGGCGGAGAGGGAGGCCACGGCCTCCAGCAGCGCCGCGGGGTCGCGGGGCGAGCGGTCGAGGCGCGCGCGCAGCGCGCGCGCGGGATCGGGCACGGGCGGCGGGGCGGGCGGGGGCGGCTCGGCCGTCTCCGGCAGGAGCAGGCCCACCACCCCGGTGCGCAGGCGCAGCCGCTCCACGGGGTCGGCCGCGCGGAAGCGCTCGGCCAGCCCGGCAGCGCGCGCGGCGCGCGCGCGCCAGGCATCGCGCTCGGCCGCCGGGAGGGCCGGCCAGCGGGCCCGGAGGCTCGCGAGCAGCGACTCCTCGAGCGCGCCCGACGGGGTCACGGCCGCATCGGCGGCGAAGGAGGCCACGAAGGCGAACAGCTCGAGCAGAGCCTCGGCGGCGAAGCGGGGCAGGGCATCGGCCCCGTCCCCCGCCAGGGGACGCCGCCCCATCGCGACCACGACGGCGAGCGCCTCCGCGGGGCGGTGCCCAGCGTCGGCCCGGCGGAACAGGGTCTCGACCAGGCGCCGGCCCAGCGTGGCCCGCAGGGCCGCCTGCTCGGGCTCGGGACGGCCCCGCGCCTCGGCCAGCTCGGAGGCCAGCGCCCGGAAGCCCTCCCGTGAGGCGTCGCCCCCCTCGCGGGCCTCGCGCGCCAGCCCCTCGAGCAGCTCGGCCCGGCGCGCCGTCGGGAGCACCACGCCGGCGCCCGCCTCCAGCGCCTCGAGCGCCGCCAGCAGCTGCCGGCGCACGACGGGGCCGCGCGCGTCGGTGGCGACGACCTCCTCGGGGTCCGACCTCGGCTCCGCCGGCTCGTAGAACGCGGGCTCCGTCGGCCGCAGGCCCCGCGCGAACGCGTCGGCGGCCTCGCGCAGCGCCCGCGGCGCGTCCACCGGGGCCAGCGCCCAGGCCAGGGCCCAGGCGCGGCCCTCGGCGCGCAGCAGGCGGATGCGCCCCTCGTGCAGGCGGGTGCCCAGCGTGGCCCACCAGGTGCTCTCGGCGGCCGCGCGCCCGTCCAGGACGAAGGCCCGCCGCGCCGGGAGCCCGAAGCCGTCGGCGCGCACCTGGCGGCTCACGCGGTCGGCGGCCTGCTGGAGCACGACGACCGGATCCTCGATCTCCTGCACCGGGAACACGCGGGCCTCGCACTCGGTCCCGGCCGCGCGGAAGACCACGCGCCACTGCCCCGGGGCCAGGGTCTGGCGGGTCTCCTCCCAGGCCCCGGGCGGCACGAGCACCTCGGCGCGGGCGCCCTCGAGCGTCACCGTGGCCGGCGGGTCGGCGTCGGCCCGGGGCGCGGCCCCGGCCAGCAGGAGCGCGACGAGCAGCCGGGGGAGGCGGCGCGGGAGCGGGCGCCGCGGAGCGGGAGGGAGCGCGAGCGAGGGCACGGCGGCCATCCCCCCCAGGGTACCCGCTGGAGCGGCGCGGTGGGACCCGGTGGTCGTGTCCCACTCTGCCCTCTGGAGGCTGGACTGGGGCACACCGGGGCGCTGGATGGGAGGCGGAAGGCCCGCAGCGGCGAGGCCGCCCCCGCCGCCGCTTGCGGCGGCGCTGGCACGCGCCGGCCTACGCAACGAGCCGATGCGGGCCTGAGCGCCCCCAGCCCAGCGCGCCGCTCGCGCGCAGGGGAACCAACTTGGGACACCACCGACCCGGTCACTCCTCTTCGCCGCCCGTCTTGGCCGGCGAGCGGAAGCGGGCCTTGAAGAAGATGCGCAGCGGCACCTCGGGGATCGGCAGGTGGGCGCGGAAGCGGTTCTCGAGGTAGCGGCGGTAGGTGCTGTCGAACAGGTCGGGGTCGTTGACGAACAGCACGAAGGTGGGCGGCTGCACCTCGACCTGCGTGCCGTAGTAGATCTGCCCCACGGCGCCGTGGCGCGGACGGGGATGGCGCAGCGCCTGGGCCTGCTGCAGCGCCTTGTTGAGCGCCGCCGTGGGCACGCGGGTGCGGGCCTGCTTGAACAGCCCGCGGGCGACGTCGATCACCACGTCCACGTTGCGGCCCTGCGTGGCCGTGGTGTAGACGATCGGGGCGTAGGTGAAGCCGGGCAGGGTGGCCCGCACGTACTTGGCGAACTGCCCCGTCGTCAGCCCCGGGGGGCGCAGGTCCCACTTGTTCACCACGACGAGCAGCGGATGGTGGTGGTCGAGCGCGTAGCCGGCGATCTGGCGGTCGAGCCGGCCCACGTCGGCCGTGGCGTCCAGCACCAGCGCGGTCACGTCGGCGCGGCGCATGGCCCGCTCCGCCCGCCGCTGGGCGTAGAACTCGATCCCCCCCTGGATCGCGCGCTCCTTGCGGATGCCGGCGGTGTCGATCACGACGAAGGCCTTGCCGTCGCGTTCGAAGCGCACGTCCACGGTGTCGCGCGTCGTCCCGGGCACGCTGCTGACGATCATGCGCTCCTGGCGCACCAGGGCGTTGACCAGCGAGGACTTGCCCGCGTTGACCCGGCCGACGATGGCCAGCTTGAGCTCGGGCGGGGGCAGGCGCCGCGGGGTGGTGGGGCCCGCGGGCAGGCGCGCGCCCACGGCCGCCTCCAGGTCGTCCAGGCCGATGCGCTCCTGGGCCGAGACGCACAGCGGCGTGCCGTAGCCCAGCCCCTCGAGGTCGCCCACGTTCCAGGTGACGCGCTCGGTCTCGGCCTTGTTGGCCACGGCCAGCACGCGCGGGGTGGCCCGCCGCAGCATCCCGGCGACGCGGTCGTCCAGCGGCGTGCGCCCCTCGCGCGCGTCGAGCACGAGCAGGATCACGTCGGCCTGCGCGATGGCCAGCGCCACCTGCGCCTCCACCGGGCCCTCCAGGCCCTGCGCGTCCACGATGCCCACGCCGCCCGTGTCCACCAGCTCGACCGTGCGGTCGGCCAGGGTGCAGAGCACGCCCACCCGGTCGCGGGTGACCCCGGGCGTGGGCTCGACGATGGCGATGCCGCTGTCGGCGAGGGCGTTGAGCAGCGTGGACTTGCCCACGTTCGG
>CAZPOZ010000132.1:0-7559 GCA_964588235.1 uncultured Planctomycetales bacterium | reverse complement strand
GGCCGCGCCGTGCCGCTCACGACCCACGCCGACCTGGAGACGCGACCCGTCTGGTCGCCCGACGGCCGGACGATCGCCTTCGCCTCCGACCGCCACGGAGGCGCCGACGTGTTCGTCGTGCCCGCCGAGGGCGGCCGGGAGCGCCGGCTCACCTTCCACTCCGCGCGCGAGGTGCCCACGGCCTTCACCACCGACGGACGCGCCGTGCTGTTCTCCGCCCGGCGCCAGGACGCGCCCGCCGCCCTGCTCGGCGGCGGCTTCCAGACCGAGCTGTGGTCGGTGCCCGTCGAGGGCGGCGTGCCCACCCAGGTGCTCACCACCCCGGCCGAGAACGCCCGCCCCAGCGCCGACGGCGCCCGCCTGGTCTACGAGGACCTCAAGTCGTACGAGAACGAGTGGCGCAAGCACCACACCTCCTCGGCCGCCCGCGACCTGTGGCGCTACGACCGCGCCAGCGGCGCCCATCTGCGCCTGACGACGAACCCGGGCGAGGACCGGGACGGCGTCTGGTCCCGGGACGGCTCGACGATCTGGTACCTGGCCGAACGCGCCGGCGGCTCGTTCAACGTCTGGTCCATGCCCGCCACGGGCGACGCCGGCGCGGTGGCGCTCACCACCCACACGGGCGAGCCCGTGCGCTTCCTCTCCGCCGCCGACGACGGCACGCTCTGCTACGCCCAGGCGGGAAGGCTGTGGGTGCGCCCGCCCGCGGGCCCCGCGCGCCGGCTGAGCGTGACCGCGACGGGCGGCGACCGCGCCAACGGCGCCCGGCGCGAGGTGCTCGCCGACGGCGCCACCGACCTGGCCGTGAACCCCAAGGCCGACACCGTGGCCTTCGTCGTGCGTGGCGAGGTCTTCGTGGCCTCGGTCAAGCACGGCACCACGCGGCGGATCACCGACACCCCCACCCAGGAGCGCAACGTCGCCTGGTCGAAGGACGGCAAGACGCTCTACTACGCCGGGGAGCGCGAGGGGTCCTGGAACCTCTACGCCGCCACCCTGGCCCACCCCGACGAGGAGCGCTTCTTCCGCGGCACCGAGTTCGTCGAGAAGGCGCTGCTGGCCACGCCGGCCGTGGAGTTCCAGCCCCTGCCCTCCCCCGACGGCCGCTTCGTGGCCTACCTGAAGGAACGGGACGCCATCGAGGTGCTCGAGCTGGCCACCGGGAAGACGCGCACCCTGGCGCCCTCGAGCCTGATCTACTCCTACGAGGACGGCGACGTGGCCCTCGCCTGGTCGCCCGACTCGCGCTGGCTGGCCTTCACCTGCACCGACCCCGGCCGTTGGATCGGCGCCGTGGCGGTGGCCGAGGTGGAGACGGGCCGGATCACGAACGTCACCCGCAGCGGCTACGAGGAGAGCCACCCCGTCTGGAGCCCCGACGGGCGCATGCTCGCCTTCCTCAGCGACCGCCACGGCCGGCGGAGCCACGCCTCCTGGGGCAGCGAGGACGACGTGCTGGCCCTGCTGCTCACGCGCGCCGCCCGCGAGCGCGCGCGGCTGAGCGAGGAGGAGTACGAGCTGCTGCGCGAGCAGGAGGAGGAGGCGCAGGCCGACGAGGAGGAGCCGCCCCAGGAGGGGAAGGACGCGAAGGAGGGGAAGGCGGAGCAGGACGGGAAGGGCGACGAGGACGAGGACGCCGACGAGGAGCCCCCGCCGAAGGTCGAGATCGAGTTCGAGCGCCTGGAGGAGCGCAGCCTGCGCCTCACGCCGGCCTCGCTCCCGCTGGGACCCTACGCGATCGCCCCCGACGGCGAGACGCTGCTCTACACCGGCAAGAGCGGCGAGTCCTGGGTCCTGTGGGCCCATCGGCCGCGCAAGGACTGGACCCGCCGCCTGGCCGCCCTGGGCGAGGAGGAGCCGCGCCGGCTGATCCTCTCGCGCGACGGCGAGCCGGTCTTCGTGCTCGACGGCGACGGGGCGATCTTCCGCTTCGACGTCGCCGGCGTGACCGGCCCGGAGCCCGCCGGCGACGAGCTCGAGGCCGAGTCGGTGGACTTCGCCGCCGAGCTCACGGTGCGCACGCCCGAGGAGCGCGCCTACGTCTTCGAGCACGTGGTCACGCAGGTGCAGCGCAAGTTCTACGACCCGGCGCTCCACGGGGTCGACTGGGCCCGGGTCACGGCCACCTACCGCGCCTATCTGCCGCACGTGATCCACAACCACGACTTCGCCGAGCTGCTCAGCGAGATGCTGGGCGAGCTCAACGCCTCTCACACCGGCGCCGACTGGTCGCCCGACGAGTCCGACCAGCACGCGGTGACGGCCTCGCTGGGGCTGCTCTACGACGTCGGCTGGGGGGGCGCGGGGGCCAAGGTGGTCGAGGTGCTGGCCGACGGCCCGGCCGACCGGCCCGACACGCGGCTCGGCCCCGGGGCCCTGCTCACCCACGTGGACGGCGCCGCCGTGGGCCCCGCCGCGCCGCTGGAGTCGCTGCTCGACCGCAAGGCCGGGCGGCGCACGCGCCTGCGCTTCGTGCCCGCGGCGGGCGGCGAGCCGGTCGAGGAGGTGCTGCGGCCCGTGCCCCTGGCCCGCGAGCGCGCGCTGCTCTACGAGCGCTGGGTGCGGCGCTGCCGGGCGCTCACCGAGCGCCTCTCGGACGGACGGGTCGGCTACGTGCACGTCCCCGACATGGACGACGACAGCTTCCGGCGCCTGTACCGCGAGTCGCTGGGGCTGCACGGCACGCGGGAGGCGCTGCTCGTGGACACGCGCTTCAACGGCGGCGGCTGGATCCACGACGACCTGGTCACCTTCCTGCGCGGCACCGACTACGTCTGGTTCGTGCCGCGCGGCAAGCGCAAGGGCGACCTCGGGGCCGAGCCGCACAACCGCTGGACCCGCCCGGTGGCCGTGCTGCAGAACGAGACGAACTACTCCGACGCGCACATGTTCCCCTACGCCTTCCGCGCGCTGGGCCTGGGCCGGCTCGTGGGCATGCCCGTGGCCGGCACGGGCACGGCCGTGTGGTGGGAGAAGCAGATCGACCCCACCCTGGTCTTCGGCATCCCCCAGGTGGGCATGATGACCGCCGACGGGCGCTACCTGGAGAACACCGAGCTCGAGCCCGACGTGCTCGTGCGCAACGACCCCGCCAAGGCCGCCGCGGGCGAGGACGAGCAGCTGGCCGCGGGCGTGAAGGTGCTGCTGGAGGCCCTGGCCGCCCGCCGCTGAGCCGCGACGCGCCCGCTCGCCCCCCCGCCCCCCTCAGCGGGCGAGCACGCGGTTCACGTAGGCGGCCTCGCCCGTGACCTCGCGCACGAGCACCTCCTCGAGCCAGGGCGGCAGCTCCACGGGCTCGTCGGCGCTCTTCAGCTCGACCTCGGCCAGCACCAGGTCGCGGTCCAGGAACCGGTCGAGCTCGAAGACCTGCTCCCCCACCGCGACGCGCGTGCGCTCCTTGAGCACGCGACAGCCCTCCGTCAGCGGCCACAGGGCCGCGAAGGTGCGCTCGTCGGCGGGCTCCTCCAGCTCCACGCGCACCAGCCCGCGCCCCAGCTTGACCGTGCGCAGGTGCTCGACCGCCGCCCCCCGGCGAACGCGCCGCACGCGCTCCTGGAGCTGCTCGCCCGGGAGCCAGCCCTGCTCGATCGTCTCCACCTCCCCGGCGGGGGCCCGCGGCGGGAAGGTCGAGAGCAGGTACTTGCGCTCCACCTCGAGGCCGGCGTGCGCCGCGTCCCGCGCGGCCTCGGCCACCGCCCGGAGCCCGTCCCGCAGCCTCAGGGCCAGGCCCTCGCCCGAGAGGACCCCGTGGAGCGCGGCCAGGGACTGCGCCCTCGCGGACGCCAGGTCGCGCGCCAGCCTGAGCAGGCCGCCGCGGCGCGGGTCGCGGGGCGCCGGGGCGGGCGCGGCGCCCCGGCGCGCGGCCCGGTGCTGGCGCCGCGCCCCGGCCAGCACGACCTCGCGTAGCGCGCCCTTGACCTCGGCCTCGAGGGCCGCCTGGTCCTGCAGCGTGCCCAGCAGATCCTGCAGGCGCCGCAGCTGCGCCAGCAGCTCGTCGGCCCCCGGCAGGTCGCGGGCCACGGGCTCGAGCAGGTAGCGCAGGCGCTTGCCGGCCACGCGCACGGCGTGGGCCTGCCGCGCCTGAGCGGCCCCCTCGAGCGCCCCCAAGGCATCGGCGAAGCGCTCCCCACGCCGGTGCAGGGCCCGGGCCAGCGCCCAGGCGAAGCGGCGCCCGGGGGCGTCGGCCTCGTCGCCCAGCCTCGACGGCACGGTGGACAGGCGCCGGCGCAGCCGCCGGCCGCGCCGCTCCACGAGGTCGGCGAAAGCCCGGGCCGCCTCCGGGCGCCCGGCGGCAACGCGCCGCGAGAGGCGCTCGGCAAGCCATCCGCAGGCGGCCGCCAGCGGGTCCCGCCCGGCCTGGGGGGGCCTCCCGGAGAGCCAGGCGCAGCCGGCCTCGGCGTCGCGGCAGGCGCCCGTGGCGCGCTGGAGCGAACGCAGCCGGGCGCGGTCCTTCCGACGCACGCTGCCCTCGAGCGGCCGCTTCCAGGCCGAGAGGGTGCTGCGCAGCCGACGCAGCGCCACGCGGGCGTCGTGCAGGGCCTCGGCGTCGGCCGGGTCGGGCAGGCGCGCCGCGGCGCGCTCGAGCGCGTCGAGCTGGCTGCGCGCGATCCAGCGCACGGCCTCGGCCGCGGGACGCCGGAGCAGGTCGGCGGGCAGGTCCATCGCCCTCCCCCCCGTTCAGCGCGGCGCGGCCCTGCCCGTGATGCTCGACAGCCGGAGCTCGCGCTCCTCGCTCTCGAGCCCGTACTGCAGGATGCCGGCCACGCGCCCCTGCGCGTGCACGGCCGCGGTGGCCCCGCGGGGCAGGACGAGCAGCCGGTCGTACTCGGTCACCTGGAGCCACTTGGCCAGCACGTCGAAGTCGGTGCCGCGGGCCGCCAGGCCCTTGGCCGAGTTCTCGTGGGCGACGGTGGGCAGCTGCGCCAGCACCTCGTTGGCCGGAGCCAGCACCAGGCCGGTGGCTCCCTGGCGGTAGACGGTGGCGAAGGCCGCCTCGAGCCACACGCGCACGTGGCCCGGGACGCCGGCCGCGAACGGGTCGGCCGCCGCGGGCGGCAGGGCCAGGTCGGCCGGCCGCTCCTGCTCGTTCACCCAGCGGGCGTAGATGAAGGAGAGCGCGCTGCCCGCGACGTTCAGGGTGGTCTCGACCTTGCCGACGACGGCCGTGCCCTTGAGCAGGTACACGTCGAGCCTGAGCGTGCTGGGCACGACCCGCTCGGTGCCGGGGAACATCGAGACCAGGGGCTCGAACCAGGCGCCGAAGCGGTCGGCGTCGCGCAACCGCGAGACGAACGACTCGGTCAGGGTCCAGCGGCGGTTGAGCGCCTCCTTCAGCCCCGTGCCCAGCGCCGCGGCCCAGCCGCTCACGGCCCGGTCGGCGGCCACGATCACGGAGGTGGGCGCGCCCTCGCGCCTCCCGGCGTAGGAGGGCAGGGGGCCGTCGTCGCGCTCGTGCTCCTCCCGGCCGGCAGCCGGGCCGGCGGGCAGGTCCTCGAGGGTGAGCCCCATCAGGCCGGGAGCGTTGGCGCCGTCGTCGCCCCAGGGCTGCGTGCGCGGGGCGATGGGCGGCAGGTCCACGTTGGGCTCGGTGGCGCCCAGCTGGCGCTCCTCCACCTTGGCCAGCAGGCTCGTGGCCACCGCGCGGCGCGCCTCGCCGGGCCGCAGGTGGGCCGTGTCGGGGCCGTCGTAGGTGCGCGAGGCGCGGGCCCCCAGCGGCGCGCGGAAGCGCACCTTCACGCCCACCACGCCGCCACGGTAGAGCATGTCCAGGCAGGTGACCGCGTGCTGGACGGACAGGTTCACGTCCAGGCTCACCTCGGCCACGACGGGGGCGAAGCGCTCGCTGGCGACCTTGGCCGCGGCGTAGAGCCGACGCGGGTTGGAGGGCGCCCCGTCCCAGCGGTCCAGCTGCACGCGCAGCCGACGCGCCTTGGGGGCGGGGTTGGCCGGATCGGGGGCCGGGGGCGGGCCCGGCAGGAAGAAGGGGAAGCCCAGGCCCGCGGCGCCCTTCTCGTCCTGCACCTCGAGCCCCACGCGGAAGATGCCCGCCTGCGCGCAGGCCTGGATCACGTCGCGCATGGGCAGGAAGGGCTCGGCCGCCGCCATCGTGACCCACACCGTGTGGCGGTTGAGCCCGCTGCCGCCCCCGGCGCGCTGGCGCAGCACGGCCACCAGGCCGGCCTCGTCGAGCACCTCGGGCGCCCCGTCCACGCGGAAGCCGCCCAGCGCGCCGGCCAGCACGCGCGTGACGCCGCTGCCCTCGATCGGCGCGCTGGTGCCGGCCACGGGCAGGTCCTTGGCCGACACGTCGGGCACCTCGCCCTCCGCGTGCGCCCGGCCGTGGGGCAGGGCGGCGAGCACGGCCGCGGCGAGCAGCAGGGCGCAGGGGCGCAGGGTCATGGCGGGGGCTCCGGGGCGGGTCGGACCGGCCCAGGGCGCTACTTGACCACCCCGGAGAGGGGGGGGATAGCGCGGGGCGCAGGGGGGGCATCGCCCGGAGGTCCGCGGATAGCATCCCCCGGTCACAGGGAGGTCGTGCCGTGCCCCTCAAGCCCCTCTCGCTGCTCGCGGTCCTGGCCCTGACGTCGCCGCACGCCGCGGCCCACGAGCCGGGCGCCCCGGCGGCGGGGCCGGGCCTCCCGCTGGACGCCCGCACGCGCGACTTCGACCAGATCCACCTGGATCTGCGGGTCACGCCCGACCTCGAGAAGGGCACGGTGGACGGCGTGGCGACCCTGGAGCTGAGCTCGCTGGTCGCAGGGCTGTCCGTGCTGCGCCTGCACAGCCTGGACACCGTGGTGAAGGCCGTGACCGGGCCCGACGGCGCCTACCTCGTGCACGCCGCCGCCGACGGGCTCCTGCGCATCGAGCTGGCCCGGCCCCTCGAGGCGGGCCAGAGCACGAAGGTGACCATCGCCTACCGCAGCACGCCGCGGATGGGGCTGTTCTTCCACCGGCCCACCCCCGACGCGCCCGAGACGCCGCTGTTCCTCTACAGCCAGGGTCAGGGCAACGAGAACCGCCGCTGGGTGCCGTCCTACGACGAGCCCGACGACCGCCTCACCTGGGACCTGCACGTCCGGGTTCCGGCCGCGCTCCAGACGGTGTCCAACGGCACCCGGGCGGGCGCCACGGTCCACCCCGACGGCACGCGCACCGACGACTGGCGCTTCCCGTGGCGCAGCCCGATCTACCTCCTCTCCCTGATCGTGGGCGACCTGGAGCTCGTCGCCGAGCGCTGGAACGACGTCGCGGTGGAGTACGCCGCGCCCCGCGGCCACCGCGAGGAGCTGCTGACCTCGCTGCGCGAGACGCCGCACATGCTGGGGGTGTTCAGCGAGCTCACCGGCGAGCGCTACCCCTGGCCGCGCTACGCCCAGACCTACGTGTGGGACTTCCTCTACGGCGGCATGGAGAACACGACGGCCACGACGCTGAACATGCGCGCCCTGCACCGCGAGAGCGCCCGGCCCACCTACCTGAGCGAGGGGCTCGTGGCCCACGAGCTGGCCCACATGTGGTTCGGCGACCTGCTCACCTGCCGCACCTGGGACCAC